>NZ_JACAEU010000079.1:0-29049 GCF_013388695.1 Fischerella sp. | reverse complement strand
GTGTAGCAACGCGGAACGTAGACGCGACAGCGGCTTCTCGCAGAGTAGCATCTATCGAGATTCTTCGCTCCACAAAGTTCCGCTCAGAATGACAATTCATACCTTAATTCAGCAACGCCACAATAAACTATTGACTAATGACAGTGGTTGAGCGATTGTTTCTCTCACTTTTAAAAGAGCAAGCTTACCTACCGCCATTTTGTTAATTTTTTGTGAGAGCATAATCAATGCATCGTAACAAAAAGCACGTATGACTAATCTAACAGCTTCACAATCACTTAGCGAGGAGCGCAAAACGCCTTCAGATGTACAGGTGCTATTTGAAGCGCGAAAGCCAATTGTAGATCCAACTTTGGGTATTCCTGTCAATGTCAAAAAAGTAGGAACTCCCCAGCATCGCTTGGTAACTATTGGCGATTCAATTACACATGGTTTTCAAAGTGGGGCTATTTTTAATACGCGGCTATCTTATCCTGCGATTATTGCCAGGGAAATGGGTTGGAATCAGTTGCGTTATCCCACGTATGATTCACCAGGAGATGGATTGCCGTTAAACTTAGAAAGCTTGGCTCGTAATCTCCAGCAGCAGTTTGGCGACAACATCAATTTTTCGGAATTTGTTTCAGCCGTGCTGTTTTTACGCAAATACCTAGATGCAATTGAAGATTACTGGGAACGTGGTGAAGGTTCGCTATTGCCAATTCAACGCGAGATCAACCACAACTTATCAGTCTATGGTTGGGATTTGCGGAATACCTTATCGCGCAATGCAGATATCTGCATAGAAGTAATCAGAAATTCTTCGTCTCGGGATGATTTTTTCCAGCAGATTGTCGATAATCATAACGATCGCGCTGCCATTCGGGTTTTGAACTCAGCTAGAGATACGAATGCTAAAGCACTCACACCGTTGCAAGCAGCCGCAGTTCTCGGTGCAGAAGGAACAGAAGAAACCGAAGGAATTGAAACTCTGATTGTCTTTATTGGTGCGAATAATGCTCTGGGCAGTATTCTCACATTTAATGTGGTATGGAGTGATACTGGCTATGATGATATGACAGTGAACGATAAATATACTGTCTGGCGTCCTATTCACTTCAAAGCTGAGCTAGATCTGGTAGTTGCCGAAGTTAGGAGAATTCGCGCCCGGCATGTGATTATTGGCACAGTGCCTCACGTTACCATCGTACCTTTTGCCCGTGGAGTTGATCGTAAAGTCACACAGGGTTCGCGGTACTTCCCTTACTACACTTTGCCTTGGATTGAAGATGAGGATTTTGACCCAGATAAACACCCACACCTCACCGAAGACGAGGCAAGAGCAATTGATAGTGCTATTGACCAGTACAACGAGTATATTACTGATGCGGTACGGCAAGCGAGAACAGAAGGTAGAGATTGGTATTTACTAGAAACCTGTGGATTACTGGATAGGCTTGCATCCCGGCGCTATCTGGAAGACCCCACTGCTAGACCTTCTTGGTGGGAGGAAGTTGGTGGTGAGTATGAATTGCCACCAGAGTTGAAAGCACTATCACCTGTACCCAACTCTCGCTTTTTCATCTCCGGGCCAAACGGTCGTACTCAAGGCGGTTTATTCTCTATGGATGGGATTCATCCTACTACGATTGGTTACGGCATTCTAACTCAGGAAATTATCAAGATTATGCAATTGGCAGGTATAAAATTTTATGAAAACGACGGTCAAACCGAGCGTACAGGAGACATTAAAGTTGATTTTCGGCGATTAATTGCTGAGGATACGTTGATTTCCCAGCCACCACGAAACCTCGCCAATATTCTAGATATAATTGGTGAACTGGATAAAAGATTTAATATTGCGGGTTTGTTGTTGAGAAGGAATTACTAGGAAAGTAGGTAAGGGTTATGGAAGATAGCTTCTTGTACTTTGAGTTGTGAGATTTTTTTACGGAGACTGTATTAAAATCTTTCTAAGCTTTTAACACTTGCTCTGCTGTCAGCGCCAATTCTGGGAAAGTCTGCGAGACAATGCGATCGCTACCACGATAAGGTTTATACTGGTAGACTCCATTTTTATCCAGCAAGTAAATAAAGATTGTTGGGACTTTCGGATTACCTAAATAACTACGACTAGCAACTGCTAAATAATCTACAATCCAATATTCAGGAATACCCAGCCGCTGATACTCATCCAGCTTATCAATGTAGTCATCTTCCCAATTCGTAGACACAACCTCTACAGCTAGTTGGAGGGGTTCCAGCAGCGCCGAATAAGCAGCAAGGTTTGAATCCCAAAGAGTCTTGTCTACCACACTCACATCAGGATGACGACCTTGTTCTTTACCATCTGAGGTGAGTGTCCTAACCATAATTCTGCCTGAAACTCTGTAGTCTAGCTTGAGACGTTTTACCTCGTCTTTGAATGAGTCTGAAATATACTCAGCTATGTTATCGTGTTGTCTTGTTGGTAATATCCTCACAATTTCTCCGTTAACAAGCTCATAGCGACCTTCTTCATCAAGGTCTTGCTCTAGGAATTGCTCAAAAGTTAATAGTTGCTTGGGTGTGGTTGTAGTCATGGTTAGTTAGTATTAAAATCTATGGTGTTGCTGAATAATGGGATGAATGAGGCTGACGCACCAGACGCGGTGACGCGGTGATTATGAGTCATGCAAATTCCAAAATCATCCCGCAATTATGCAACGCCAAATATATATATTATTGTGGAGATTATCTTTTAATATCTTGAGAAATACTTAATACCTGTATCTCGCCTTGATTATCCAATTCACGATCGCATTCAGCATTTCCAAGGTGCGATACTGCGATCGCTATTTAGGAGCGATCGCTTAAACCGTCTGCGAGATATAGAATTCAAAACCCCGCCCGGACAAGCGCTTTCTATGCCGGAACTATTCGACACCCTGCAAAAAAACATTTGGACAGAAGTTTTAGACACTAGAGAAGCAAAGCCAATTTCTAGCATCCGTCGTTCATTGCAAAGGGAACATCTAAATATTTTACTGGAGATGGTATTGCGTACTACTGATGATGTACCTGAAGATAGTCGTACACTAGCCTGGTATGAATTGCGCCAACTACGCAAAGCCATTGATGTCAGTATCAGACACCAAGGTGAAAATCTTGATATTTACACATTAGCGCATTTGGAAGAGACGAGCGATCGCATTACCAAAGCATTAAACGCAGGATTGCTATCAAATTAAAGAGGGAACAGGGAACTCTTAACAGGGAACACCGTTCCCCTCTTCGATAAAGGAGCAAGGGTAAAGGAAGGAGGAATGGTTAACAAGCAACAACCAACAACCAACAAACAACAAACCTTAAGTTAGCACCTTAAAACCTTTATCTTTAGTGGAATAACTCAGATGTCCACCCAGGCCAGAGGCAATTATGGATGCACTTATCAAACTTCGCAAGAAAATTGCCAACGAAAGCATCCAGGAACGGCAGATTACCCAACAAACTCACCGCTACTACAGTATTTCCCACCAAATGAAGGTAGTATCTCCTGTCCACGATGGGCAATATCTGAAAAGTCCAGAAAGGCAAGCCCCATCTCCAGAACTTACTGAAGCAACAGGTTTGCCATTGCCTTTGAAACTGCCAGCAACCACAGCCAATCAAGATTAAAGTAGTTTCAACTGATGATTTGTATTACCTGATGATGTCTGATTAAGTTGATTGGTGTTTTCCTCTATAGGAGTGGATTCTAACCAATCTTCCTCATCTGCGGCTAGCAGTTGATGTGCAGCTTCTAACATTGATGCTGCGATATCTTTCAAATCTTCACGGTTGTTTAAGTATGTTTTTAGTGCTTCTATGGGGTCGATGCTGTTACTAGCGCTTAATTCAGGAACGCGAGGTCTAGCCAACTGACTCACCAATTCTGGTTGAATTGTGTAGGTATGAGCTGGAATTAATGCCTGATGCAGTGCAGCATTATCAATTAAGTCCAACTGTTCGGAACGAAGTTTATAAATTAATCTGACAACTGCATTTTCAATATTGTACTTGGCGATCGCTTTGATGATTGCCGCTTGCGGATCTTCTGCTTTCGATACATCCACCTCGATTGTGCGGAAACTCCGGGCTGGCAAAGGATAAAATTCCCACTTAGCGCAAAAGCGTTCCAACTCAACCATCACATAGCCTTTTTCTTCCTTTTCTTCACTAAAGTCCACCCGTTCAATACTCCCTGGGTACACCACCGGCGGATCGTTTGATTTATTTAAGTTCTGGTGGCGGTGGACGTGCCCTAAAGCTACATAGTCAAAACAAGATCGCGTCAGCATGGAAAGGGGGATTGTAAAGCCTTTACCTACTGCCAAAAAACGCTCAGCTCCTAAACTGGCATTATCAGCCATCAAGTGACCCAAAAGAATAGTTGGTACATTCGGATCGAGGCGGCGAATTTCTGCTTCCAAAACAACTTGCAGACGTTCAGTTAAAAGTTGATGTACTTCGCTTAGAGATAAACCTTGACTTTCTTGGCGAGTCATCAACGTGGAACGAGTCAGCCAAGGTAAGGTAATGATTTGCACTGGGCCATGGCGAGTTTGGATGCGGTGAGTCTTTAATGTATCACCTACTACAACACCCGGCACGCCTAAAGTGCGGTAAATACATAGACTTGCTCCTCCCTGCCCTTGCGAATGTTGGTCATGGTTGCCCACCAACAATACCGTCGGAATTTGAGCATCCACAAGACGGCGAAATTGACTGGCAAAAGCTTCTTGAACATAGGGCGGCGGTGTAGCATCAGGAAAGGCATCACCGCCAAAGACGACAAGATCCACAGGCTCTGTCAATGCTTTGTCAATACAGCAAGACAGAGTCTTGACAAAATCTTCCAAGCGTGTATTTAGTCCTGTTTCAGGGTTGATGCGTCCGTGGGAGAAACCGCTTCCCATGTGGATATCTGAAAGATGGAGGATCTTAATCATAATTTGTCCTTGGTCATTGGTCATTGGTCATTTGTCCTTTGTTTAATACTCTAATGACAAAAGACTAATGACAGATGACTAATAACTAAATATGAATTCCACACTCAGTTTTACCACTACCCCGCCAGCGTCCAGCGCGTTCGTCTTCTCCTTCGGCTACTGGGGTAGTAATGGGTTCATCGCCAATACTGGGATAACCTTTGTCGTGGAGGGGGTTGTAAATCATCCCATTCTCAGAGACATAAGTCCAGGTTTGTTTGCGTGTCCAATTGGCTAGGGGATTGATTTTGATCCGACCGTTGCCATCAATTTCAAATATAGGCATATTCGCGCGAGTCACGGCTTGATCGCGACGGCGTCCGGTGATCCAAGCAATGGTGTTTAGTTCCGCAAGACCCCGTTGTAAAGGTTCAATTTTAGTTATTTTATGGAATTTGGCAATATCTTTATCCCAAAGGGCTTCGCCGTATTTAGCAGCAAACGCTTCACGGGTATTTACATTGGGAGTTTTGTAAACTTTCAAATCTAGGTTGTAAATTTCTTTGGCTTTTTCTACCAATTCCAAAGTTTCGCGGAAGTGGTATAGTGTGTCGAGAAAGATCACAGGTACTGGGTGCTTAAGTTCACGGTAAAGAATATCCGTGATTAAAATGTCATCAACGTTAAAGGCACTAGTTTGCACCAATCCTGTAGGAATATTTTCTACAGACCATGCCAGTATTTCTCTTGGATGAGCATTTTCATACTTCTGATTTAGTTGCTCCAAGTCAAAATTGGCATTTTGATTTGTAAATACAGTGGAAGTAGTCATAATTATTTTCTAGTCGAACAGTCCTTTAGAATAACGTTAATTTTACACTACAAAGACACCTAATTTGGTCGGGTATTAGGTATTTGATCGGATGTTTAGGAATATTTTAAATAGTCCGCCTACGTGGGCTTGCAGCTAAATGTTAAAAAAGTTATTAAGCAAGGCTGATTCAATAAAAATTTAAACTTGAGGCAGTTAGTTGCATACTTTTGCTAAAAGTAACTTCAGTATTGACTTGCTTATAGTATAGTTAGTCTGATAATTTTGGATATACAAGTTAGCCTCAGTAGCTTGTTCTAGCTGTCGCTTTTTTTTACTACCAAGGTAATACTGAGCATAGCAGAGCAAAAGCCTGAAGGAAAGGGATCGCTTTAACGTGCGCTGTAACGTGAACCTTTGTCAAAAACCGTAAGTGGGTGTGTCTATTGATTGCTACTTTCTGGAGGGGGTTCTAGGGAATTTACTCTACATTCCACAGGTAAAAATAAGTTGATACCTATCCAATATGGAATAAAAGGCGGTATTAATTGCACTAATCGCCCTGTTATGGAAATGTGTACCTTGCTTAGGCGAAAAGCAAGATTCAAACCATCTATCCAAATTTCTAATTACTAGCATTTATTCTTATCCCTAGCAACCTACTAGAAACAAGGCTAGCAAGTAGCTGTATTTTTGCTCTCTAATAAATCCGGGTGGATCTAGCAAATCTATTAATAAAGCAAGTTCTTTTACAAAGATGGAAAAGCTTGATTTATCCTGCTTATTCTTAAATTTACAGCAGCCGCTTTTTAGACACAATGCGAATAAATATTCAGTACAACGCAGGGCAATTACGTAATATCCTACAAGATTTGCGAAGTCAGCATACCAATGGATGTGTTTATATACACGCGATTGTAGATTCTTGCCAAAAGTTAAGATCTCGTGCTGTAGTTTTGAAAAATGGCGAAATTGTTTATGGCGGCTCAAGAGTTCCAAATAATCAAGAATTTGCAAGAATGATTGGGCTGAAGATTAGCCACAGTTGGGCTGATACTGCCATTAAATATGCCATGCAAAAGTTACAAAATCAATCATCCTTTCGAGAACTTTTAGAACAAATCGTCCGGATACGAGTGTTCAAATGGGAGGAGATTGAAAGCGCTGTTCATGCTCAAGTTGTGCAAGTGTTAGAGCAAACATTGCCCTATCCTGGACGGTTAGAGTTAGACTCTGCTGTCGAGTGTGACCTGAGTTACGGGAAAGAAGGTCACGGTTTAGACTGGTATAGATTAATTCTCGACGTAGCTCATCGCCGCCAGCAATGGGCTACACTTGCTCCTGTTGTCCCCTCTATGGAGGCTGTTCCTCAGCTTTCAGCAATTGGTCGGCAAGCAGTTACAAATAACAAGGTGCAGCATCTACATAAGTTGATCGATGGGGAGCGATCGCTCATTGAAATTGCCGAACAATTAGACCAAGACCCCTTGGAAGTAGCCCGTTTATATATGACATGGGTAAGACCAGGCTGGGTTACATTTGGCGAAAAAGCACCCCAACCTCAAATAACTCAAGTAATATCTGCTGTTGAAAAGCAACGTTCAATTATTCTAAGTGTTGATGACAGTCCTGTAGTGCAGATATTGATTAAGCGGGCGTTGAGCGATCGCTATCAGGTACTTTTTGCAAGTAATGCTGTAGATGCCCTCAGACTCATGAATACCAATCCCATTGCACTGCTGCTTTTAGATGTCACCATGCCAGATATTGATGGGTTAGAATTCTGCCGCACAGTACGCAGCATCCCGAAATTTAAACAGTTACCTATTATTATGGTCACGGCACGAGATAAATTCTCTGATAAACTCCGAGGTCAAATTGCTGGTTCTACTCATTATTTAACCAAACCATTTGAACCTAAACAATTACTAGAAATTGTAGATAAATATATTCACAAAGAATCCAACTCTTCGCAAGCAACCCCTCAGAATGTAGTTATTGCTGATAGGAGTTCAGAATAAAACAAGAATAAACTAAAATTTTTAGGTTTTTAGCAAATACATTAATCTTATTTGTTGCTTTACCTGTATATATTTATTCAAATTTGTCAAAAACTTCAATGTAAGCTCGGTTATTGCAATTTATTAAATTACTTATCAATCTCTTCTACGCTATTGAAAAATACAGCAATGAAAAATAAAGAATACCTGACTTTTCGCATACACAATTTGTTATATGGAATCGATGCAGATTTGGTTCAAGAAATGTTCCCTCTTCCGGAACTAATTCCCATTACTGAAGCACCTAGCGATATTATCGGGATTCTGCTCTTACGAGAACAAATCGTGCCGATCGTACATATAGGTGTACTTCTAGATTATCCATTAAAAGATTGCCAATTGAGTGATTACGTCATTGTTGTACTATGGAAAGGCTTGCAAATTGGCTTACTGGTTCACGAAGTCAATCAAGTGCTAGAACTTGATGCCACAGTTATTGAACAAGAAACCTTTTTTGGACTTATTAATCATGTTAACGCTGCATTTATTGCTGGTATTGCTAAGGTAAAATCAGACACAATTTTATTGCTCAACTTTGAGAAATTAATTCGTCAACCAGACGCTTTAGTCACTTTGATTTGGGATGCAGAAAGCCAATTAGATCGAATCACAGCTTTTACCAGCTTCTTCTACGATTTATATTGTCCCAATGCTACTTCAGAAGAAAGAGCTATTTTCAAACAGCGAGCCGATAATCTCCGGCAATCAGTTCAAGACTTAAAATTTACAAAAAATCTGATTTCTTTAGCAGTAATCGGCTTCGGTACAGAATACTTTGGATTGGAATTGGAACTGATACAAGAGTTCACTGATATTCGCAATTTGACACCAATTCCCTGTTGCCCAAAGCATATTATCGGCAACATGAATTTGCGCGGAGAAATTATCACTTTAGTTGATATTCGCAATATTCTAAATCTCTCTATCACCCCAGTCAAAGTTGGTTCTAAGGCTGTGGTAGTTCAGGTTGATGATATTGTTGCCGGATTACCAGTAGATCAAGTGTTTGAGGTAATCTATCTAAATTCTGCCGAAATCATTCCCTTACCCACTGGCAATAAAAAGTATCTTCTGGGAACTACTCCTTTTCAAGAAAAAACGCTTAGTGTTATAGACTTGCGTAAAATTTTTATCAATGGGGAGTTAGCAGTGAACGAAGAAGTTTAAACCAAGACAACATAAAAATTATGAATTATGAATTATGAATTATGAAATTTCCAGCATTTATCATTCATAATTATCATCTATTCTCACTTTATCGGTGAATCCTAAATCATACTCAAGCTACTTTGAAGGAAGAAAAATATGCTAAATAAAATTCCAGGCAAATCACCTCTAAAAGTTAATCAAATTGTACCTATAGGTTTTGGAATTGTGATTGTTTTGGCAGGAGTTGCTACAGCTTTTTCTGAATTTGCTAAGGTGAAATTGGCAGAAAATCAGCGATGGATCAATCACACATTTGAAGTACAAGCAAAACTAAAGCAGTTAGAAAAAGATTTAGTTGATGCCGAAAATGGACAACGAGGTTTTCTGGTGACAGGTAAAGAAAACTACTTGGAACCATATACTAGTGGACGCAAAAATTTTCAAGAGCACAGCCAAGATTTGAAGCAGTTAGTCAGCGATAATCAAACTCAGCTTGATCGAACTCAAAAAATAGTAGAAATAGCTCAGCAAAAATTCGCGGAATTGGAACAAACTATTGCGATTAAAAAAGCTGGTAAATATCAAGAAGTGGTTAACTTGATACTTTCCAATAAAGGCAAGCAGATTATGGATGAAATTAGAAATCAGCTTGCCCAAATGAGTACGGAACAGCAGAAACTGCTAGATCAAAGAAAACAAGCATCAGATCAACTTCAGCAATTGTCATCTGTGATTGCTTGGAGTGGATGGCTTGTTTGCTTAGGAGTCGGAATTTACATCTCCTATTATGTTGCTGCTTATATTCTTAACTTCATTGTCCAGCCTATTACTAATGCAGCCCAAGCAGTTGCTTCTTCTTCTGCAAATATTACTGAAACTGTTTCTGAGCAAGAACGCATCATTTTGCAGCAGTCTGCCTCAGTAAATGAAACTACCACGACTATCGAAGAACTGGGGGTTTCTGCACTGCAATCGGCTGGACAAGCCGAAACCTCTGCTGGGGAAGCAAAGCAAGCCTTAGTTCTCGCTGAGGGAGGAACTAAGACAGTGGGTCTGACAATTGAAGGTATCTCGGATCTGAAAGAGCAAGTGACAGCGATCGCCAACCAGATTGTCCGCCTCAGCGAACAGACCGCCCAAATTTCCATAGTTTCTGACTTGGTAGCAGATTTGGCAAACCAAACAAACATGCTAGCCCTGAATGCAGGCGTAGAAGCAGCGCGGGCGGGAGAACAGGGTAAAGGCTTTGCCGTGGTAGCTAGTGAAATTCGCAAACTCGCCGATCAAAGTCGGAAGTCTGCTGACCGGATTAACAGCTTGGTTAACGAAGTGCAAACTGCGATTAACTCTACCGTGATGGTAACTGATGAAGGTACAAAAAAAGCTACGCAGGGAATCAGGCTAGTTTCAGAAACTGGCGATGTGTTTACAAGCATTGCTGGTGCCCTCAACAGCGTATTTCTCAACAGCCAACAAATTGCCCAGAGTGCCAAACACCAGGCTGTTGCCGTACAGCAAGTCGTCTCAGCCATGAATGCCATCAATCTAGGGGCAAAAGAAACAGCCGCTAGTATCATCCAGGTTAGAGAAGTTACCTACGAACTCAACAAAGCCGCTCAGAATCTTCAAGCAGTAGCCGAGTAAAGCAAAATGCCCGTTTGTCTTTGCCAATTGTTAACAACAGTCTCAAAGCCATGATGATAGAAGATGAAGAACTGCGATCGCTTTACAAAGCAGCTAGTGCAGAACACATTCAAAAAATAGAAGCTGGGTTGCTTCATCTCGAAAAGTATCCTCACGACTTTGCCAAACTTGAGGCATTACTACGAGAAACCCATTCTCTTAAAGGAGATTCCCGGATGTTGGGAGTAAAAGATGTAGAAACTCTCACTCATCAAATGGAAGAAATTCTCGCCAGCGTGAAGCGGAATGAGCGAATTTTCACCCCCGAACTATTTGACAGCCTCTATCAGGCACTGGATGCTGTTCGTAAAATTGCCCAAGAAGCCGTCACCGGACAACCAGCAGGAGTTAGCGTCTTTCATGTGTTAGCTCAACTAATGATGGTTAGCTCAACTGATGATACATGGTCAGAAATTCTGGAAACTGCTGCTGAATCCGAAGTTTCTGTTTTTTCCCAACCGATTGTGGAGCAATCCTTAGTCTTTAACGATACAGTCCACCTTAACGGTTCCCATGAGCCAGCAGACGCTGTGACTGAGATCGATGACTACCAAATTGACACCATCCGCGTTGAATCGCAAAGGCTTGATAAGCTATTCACTCAAGTGGGTGAATTGGTGGCTAGTAAAGGTCAGATTGCCAATCAAAAGGATGAAATCGACCAAATTATTGCCCTGTGGGAAGAGTGGAACCGGGAAGTCTCTGTTAGCCGTCAGATATTTACAAACCTAGAGCGACACTGGTCAGCCAATGAAATCCAACCTCTGAAAAATTTCTATCGCCAAGTTGAAAACCGCCTTAAAGATCTGGGAGTGCACCTGAATCAACTCCGGAATAAAACCAATGAGTGCACTACTAGACTTGAAATTGTAGCTAATGAACTCGAATCAGGAGTTACCTCCCTGCGATTGCTACCATTGTCTACAATTTTCAATCTCTTTCCCCGCACGGTGCGCGATTTAGCCAAGCAGCAAGGCAAAGAAGTAAATTTGCAAATCGAAGGTGGAGAGACTAGCGTAGACAAGCGGATTTTAGAAGAGATGAAAGATCCGCTGATGCACATCCTCAGCAATGCCATAGATCACGGCGTGGAAACACCCGAGGAACGTCAACAACTTGGTAAGTCTCCGACGGCGACGATTAGCTTGCGGGGTTATCAAACTGGCAACACAATTACTATCGAAGTTTCAGACGATGGTCGCGGTTTAGATATCGAAGCGATTAAACGATCGGCACTGCGTCGTGGTATTCGCTCGCAAGCAGAACTGTTACGAATGTCCACAGCGGAAATTCAAACATTGATATTTGCGCCTGGCTTCTCCACTCGTAAAGCAGTCACTGAGATTTCTGGTAGAGGAGTTGGTCTGGATGTTGTACGTGCCAATGTCGAGCGCTTGAAGGGAACTATCCAAGTGGAATTTACACCTGGCCAGGGGTGTTTGTTTCGCATTACAGTAAATAACATTCTGGCAACCACCCAAGTCTTGATTGTCCAAGTCAACGAACATCCCTATGCTATTCCTATAGGTTTTGTGGAAACAATGCTTTTAGTATCCCCGCAGGAAATTTTTACGGATGAAGGCAGTCAAACGTTTTCATTTCAAGGACAGTCTGTCTCGGTTGTGTGGTTGGCAGATTTATTAGGCTTACCTGTGAAAGTACCTACATCAACCCAAGCTTTAAATACTGCGGCGAAAACTATTCCCTGCATGATTTTACAGATTGGCTCTGAGCGTTTGGGACTGCTGGTAAACACTGTATTAGAGCAACAAGACATTGTTGTGAAGCCGCAGAGTAAGTTACTCAAACGAATTCGCAATGTATCGGGTGCTACTATCCTCGGCACTGGAAAAGTTTGCACGGTGCTCAATCCACCAGATTTGTTTAAATCGGCCAAGAAAACAGTTGTATCGATTACGGTTCGGGAATTAACAGAAAAAGCACAACTCAAACAGAAGATTCTTCTGATCGAAGATTCCATTCCCATTCGTACCCAAATGCGGCGGATTCTGGAGAGTGCTGGTTACGAAGTCACAGCAGCTGTAGACGGTCAAGACGGTTTGGACAAGCTGAAGGCAGATAAATTCGATGCGATTGTCTCGGATATACAAATGCCAAATCTGGATGGACTAAAATTTACTGCCAAAATCCGCCAGATACCAGAATACAGAAAATTACCTGTCATTTTGGTGACAACTCTGGCTTCAGAAGAAGATAAACGCCTGGGTGCAGAAGCTGGTGCAGACGCTTACATTACCAAGAGTGATTTTGAACAGGGAGTTTTATTAGATACATTGAGGAGATTAATGTAAATGCAGTTCTCCAAAAAGAAAGTGGTTTTAATTGAGGATTCTCCTGTTGCTTTGGAAATTTTACAAAGATTATTAAATTCTTCACCAGACGTTGATGTGGTCGGTACGGCACGTGATGGCGTAGAAGGTTTAGAGGTGATTTCTCAGACCAATCCGGATGTGATTTGTACAGACTTACTTATGGATAATATGGATGGTCTGGAGTTGACCAAACGCATCATGGCTGAAGACCCCCGACCAATTTTGGTGATCAGTAATTTTGTCCAAAAAACAGATATAGACAATGTCTTTCGGCTCCTGCAAGCTGGAGCAGCAGATGTTTTCCCCAAACCATCCACCGATTCACCCACCGACTACGAAAAACTCAAGGCTGCCCTCATCGCCAAGATCAAAGTCCTTTCTAGTATGAAAGTCACTCTCAAAGGGCAACAACAGTTAATGACCGCTCCTGTAGAACTGTCAACTTCTGGATCTATCCTCAGACGCGAATCATTAATTACCAATGTTGGCTCTCGCATCAAGGTCATCTGTATAGGAGCTTCCACAGCAGGTCTGCAAACTATCCAGAAGATTCTCAGTCAATTGCCTAGTAATTTTCCCTTGCCTGTGATCTGTACGCTGCATCTGAGTGAAGGCATTTTATCAGGGCTGGTAAACTGGCTGTCTTCTGAGTGTCAGTTGCGGGTCAAAATTGCCCAGGTAGGCGAATATCCTTTACCAGGAACAGTTTATTTTGCTCCAGAAAAGCATCATTTAGAATTAGACTCTCTGGGCAAGTTCGCTTACGCACAGGCTTTACCGGGAGAGAAGCATTGTCCCTCTATTACAATCACCTTCAAATCTATCGCCAATTTCTACAGCAGGGCAACTGTAGGAGTTTTATTAAGCGGACTTGGTAGTGACGGTGCAGAAGGCTTACAGATGATTTCTCAAGTCGGAGGTATGACGATCGCTCAAAATGAGAAAAGTGGTGCAATATTTGGCATGGTTAAAGAAGCGATCGCCCTAGGTGCGGCTCAAAATCTACTTGAAGTTGAAGAAATCGCCCCTTTCTTGCTAAAGACCATATCCGACCAGTAGTCTAACTTGATTGGCTTTGTACCTCACCACACAAATAATCAAATCATCTGAGTAATACCATTTCACGAAAGTCCTAATATGATTATTTCCTCTTCCTTTGTCTCCCTTGTCTGACTGCTTGACCTAATGTATCAAAAAGAAAGAATGCAACACGTAGGTATAACCCCTCCCTACCCCAGTCAAGGCGTGAGTCTGAGAAATGAATTTTTCTTGGTGTCTTAGTGTCTTGGTGTTTCAATCATTCTTTTTTCACCACCAAGACACTAAGACACAAAGAGGAAAATAGTCTTCTCTACTAAGATAATGGTTCGTTAAGTAATTACCCTTGCCTTTATGAAGACAAGTAACGCTATTTTAAGTTTTACCAGCTTTTTATTGATAAAAATATTGGTTTTGATATTGTAAATAGAATCCTTAAAAATTAAGGGATTCTCAGAAATGAACGATTCAAAAAATCCTAACCAACTGAATCAATCTCTTGTCATGGGTGCGCTGGTAATGCTGACTAGTGCTAGCATCATCACGATCATGAGTTTATTCTAAGGCTACGATTAAAACTTTAGTAAAAAAACTTTACAAAGCCAAAAAAACTTTACAAAGCCCCGCTTTCAAATGAGTGGGGTTTTGACATTTTTTATAGTTCAATTTCTTTATAACTCTTCTCAAGGAGAATTACTCGGATTTAGCTGCATCCGGTTGAAAATAAAGTGAATTTTGATACAAGACTTGTTCTTGATGAGTTTCTAAGGTGCAATCAGACAAAGGATAAGCGACACAAGTAATAGTGTAACCAGCTGCTATTTCATGCGATCGCAGAAACTTTTGTTCGCTTTGGTCTACTTCTCCACTGACGATTTTAGCAACGCAGGCAGAACATTCTCCTTGCTTGCACCCAAATGGTAAGCGCATACCTGCTTCTTCTGCCATGTCAAGAATGTATTGATCGTCTGGTACGTCGATGGTGCGATCTAAGCCAATTGCAGGATTGATCAGTCGAACTTGGTAAACTGCCATTAGGTTATCTCACGATCTAAGAATTGAGTTCGAGTGGTTGAAAAGGCTCCCCTCGACATGGACACCCAGCTATTTCGTCTGTTCCGTGGGTAATGTATCTACCGCCATTGTCCTATAAAAAGGTTCGTGACTCTTCAACTTGACGCCTTTAACTTTGGATAGGCAATACGTTTATGATGAAATTGTTGCCAAACTTCCACGAAAATTTCGGCTATTTTTGTCATTTCTTCCCGTGTTAGCCCTGAATCTACCATTTGATTGTCTTGCCATCTAGCACGAAGGATATTGTTAACTATTGTCAAGGCTTGGTCGCGAGTGGCATCTTTTAGCGATCGCAGTGCTGCTTCACAAGAATCTGCTAACATGACAATTCCTGTTTCTCGCGATTGAGGAATGGGGCCATCGTAGCGAAAGTCTGCTTCTTCTACTGTTAAACTCGGATCTTCCTTTGCCATTTGCTGGGCTTGGTGATAAAAATAGGCAATCTGCATCGTTCCTTGATGCTCCGGAATAAAAGCTTGAATAGAAGAAGGCAAACTATGCTTACGTGCCATCGCTAAGCCTTCACTGACGTGCTTTTTGATAATATCAGCACTCTGCCAAGGATCTTTAATTTCCGTATCGTGTTTATTTGGCCCCCCCATTTGATTTTCAATAAAAGCTAAGGGGTCATGCATTTTGCCAATATCATGATATAATGTGCCAGCCCTGACTAATTCAACATTGCATCTCAGTTCTTTAGCCGCAGCTTCAGCTAGGGTAGCCACAAACAGGGTATGCTGAAACGTCCCGGGAGCTTCAGTGGCGAGTCGTTTTAACAAGGGGCGGTTGGGACTTGCCAGTTCTGCTAAACGGATTGGGGTGACTAAGTCAAATAGTTTTTCTAGATAAGGGCTTAACCCTAGAGCAACGATACTCCAAACTAAACCAGACAAGGCAAAGAATCCTGCTTCCTTGAGTACAACATAAAAAAACGGGCCAAATGCAGCCCCTAGAAAAATCTGAATCACCAGGTAAATGCTGCCCTCAGTGAAGGCAATGGCTACGCTTAATAGCGCTAGTTCTTCACGCGATCGCAGTCGATGGGCCATGCAACTACCGAGTATTCCCCCTGCTGCACCGGCCACGAGTGAAGTGTTACTGATGTCCAAGCTGATGGCTAGCAATGCTGCCAGTAATCCCACCACTGTTACACCCGAAGTGGCACCGTAGAAGCTACCTAGTAGTAAACCAACACCACTCCAAGTGGTATAGGGCGTACCCATAGTTACCACTAAGGGTGTAGTCAGACTCAGCAGTAATACCAACAGGCGATCGCTTTGCCGCCATTGACATTTGATACGATGCTCTACAACAGTAAAAATACCTACAGCACAGCTAACAGCCCCTCCCAAATACATCAACCCTAGCCAATTAACCTCCCGACGAACCAAATGATAATGTTCTAATACGTCAAAATGCCATGCTGTAATCTGCTGTCCCTTGCGGACAATCACCTCACCTTGCCCCACCGCCACCATTACCGGTTTCACTTCAGCAGCTGCTTGTTCTGCTTGTAATTTTGTTTGTTGTTCATCTTTTTTTAAATTCGGTACCAGGACGGCTAACAACAGTTTGTTTGCCAAGGGTTCAGCTTGTTTTGGTACCAAATTCTGTACATGCAATTTGACAGCATTGTCTAAAATACTAGGTGGTAGTCCGGGGGGGATGCCTTGAGTCAAAATCCGCTCCGCACTCAGCTTGATTCCCATTTGAGTTTTTGCCCAGTCCTCATCAGATAAATCGAGAAAAGAAGCTAATTCGTATTCTGTTTCTGAGTTTTCACTCAGTAGCTGTACAAGTTTAGCTTTGGCTTGGGCGTAACCTTGACGTGCTTGGGAGATTTTGACTAGCAGTGAGGACAAGTTTTGCGTAGATGTCTTGAGGCGGTAAGCCTCTAATTCTGCTACTGCTTGGGTAAAGTCCGCTTTTTGGAAAAAATCTAGCGATTTTGCGTCTGGAGGGGAAGACACCGGGAGTAGAGGATTTTCTGACATGGGTAAGGAGGACGCAGGGATACGGTGAAGCGGGAATGCAGTGATATTCTCTGCGTAAGACCTTTTCATGTTTGCCTTACTAATGCTTTTATGCTTTTGAGTCAAAACTCCTGACTTGTGCCTATTAGTATGTTCTAGAGTGAGTAGCACTGCTTGCCATTCTAATTCTGTACATGAGCGTAGGAAACGCTGACTACTAACAGATAAAACGAAAGTATCAAAAAAAGGAAAGGATCCAGCAGAGGCCCGAATTTCATTGCCCCGATCCAGAAGTTGTTGCAAATTTTGGTTGATTTGCTTGTTAATGCTTTTATCAACCATCAACACTGGCACAAAACCTTTACTGGCATCTTTGCGCTGTGCTTCTGTTTTATTCTGATCCTCGATTAGGGTAGTATACGGTGCTCTAATCGTTTCTGGTGCAGCGGTGCCGATTTTCAACTGAGGTTGATTGTATAAGTTTTGCCCCATTATGCCTGTGAGACAAACCACCGCGATCGCGAAAACAACAGGAGAAGGTTTTGCATTTGTGCAGCTAGCCGCTGTCTTCGAGTTGGGCGCTCTTTGTTTTCGATGTCTGCCTTTCACAGTTGATTTCGATAAGTATAAACGGCTTAGGGCTTGATACCGCTGCCTACAGTAAGTTATTTGCTGAGTCAACGATTGCAAAAATGGCTGCGTTTTCATCATTTGTGACCGCAGTTATTTACTTTAATAGTTTGAGGGAACACACTTGAAGCCCATTTGCCACTATTGCTACATGAGGAATCCGATTGAGGTTTGCTGTCGTTAATCTTTATAAGTGTAAATTTTTACTAAAAAATATTTTTCTTAGTTGGTAAATTCTATGTTTTGCACTTAACACCATTGATAGGTAGAAATGGCATTAAATTAGTCGGATGACGCGAGGAGCTGCGATCGCCCCTAAAGGCTTTTCGCCCAACGCTATAGTCCATTCTTCTTCCCTAAATTCGCTCTGATGCAAACCAGGGTCATAGACTCCCGACCATGTAGCCACAAGTGCATCTGCTAATTTTAGCATCCGGGAGAAATTCGTCAGTTGCCAGCGTGCCGACTGAGTTTTTGAGAGTAAAAAACGCCAACTTACGGGAATGCCTGCCACACCGTTGTAAGCTCCCGATAAAGTACCAGTAAATGCACCGATCAACACTGAGTGTGACTTAACTTGAGTAGCTCGCCCAACAGAAAGACGAAAATCTTCTAGTGTGCCAAGAAAGCAGTAAAAAGCCATTGCCATTACCTTACTCAGCTTTTCTTCTCTGCTGAACTCGGCTTGCGTTGTTTCTAATCCAACCTGTTTTTCTAACAAATTATTTAATTTTAATAAAATTTGTGGCACTTGCGTCGGTGTATCTCCCAAAAAAGCAATTATCTGCGGGATAAGAGTGACAGGAGTGAGTTTTTCTGTTAAAGACTGAGCAATTGTGTAGCCTATCGCTAGCATCCAATCCTGGAGAATGGGGTTATCCTGCTGGCAAATTTCTACCATACGCAGCAGGCTTTGTCGCAGCTTGATAGTATTTTCGTGAGAAAATAATGCGATCGGCAGCGCCCCAAGAATCACTTGTGAGGAGAAGTGGGTGCCACCTTCTAAAATAATCCCTGCTTGTTGCTGACGCTTAATCCAATCATTTACATCAAATCTACCCAGTTCTATTAAACTCTCAGTCCCTACAATCACCATTTTTTTCCACTCATGTAGAGACGTTGCATGCAACGTCTCTACACCACCACAAGCAAGACATTCGCCAAGTAAAGCCCCTAGTATAGAGCCTCTGGCTCGACTAACAAGAGAGTAGCGCATACAAAAAAATTATGAATTATGAATGATGAATTATGAAAGTTAAAAATTTCATAATTCATCATTTATAATTCATAATCTATAACTGTCTCAAGTAGTACGCTAATGCTTGCAAGCCTAAGATATAACTTTGAGCACCAAAACCGCTAACTTGCCCAACGGCCACTGCGGCGATGTAAGAATGATGGCGAAACTCTTCTCGCCTATAGATGTTGCTCAAATGTACTTCCACTGTAGGCAGATTGACAGCGGCGATCGCATCTCGCAATGCCACACTAGTATGAGTGTAAGCTCCTGCATTAATCAAAATGCCTTGGTGTTGTCCCAAGGCATCATGAATGGCATCCACCAAAACCCCTTCATGATTTGACTGCATGGTGAAAACTTTTACCGCCATTTTTTGACTTTCTGCTTCTAACTGGCGGTTGATTTCAGCCAAGGTCAGGGAACCATAAATACCAGGTTCTCGCTGACCTAGCAGATTCAGGTTTGGCCCATGCAACACCAGAATGCTTAAGGGGTGTAACTTCAAGTCCTGCACGCTGACTCTCTTAGCGACGGCGCGAGCGATCGTCTACAGGAATCGGAATCAGCTCCGGTTCCGGCTCAGCTTCCGGCCCTAAAAGGGCTTCAATCAGCTTGCGTGTCAATTCCTTAAGCTTTTCTAGCACCTTTTCTATATAGTCCATTGGACTGACCGCTCCCGATATACTACCTCGATTTTTTTGCTTATCAGCTATGGAGAAACTAGCTTATGTTGCACTCTGGCTTAAAATCGGCTAATTCACGCTATCCATATTCCGGGCATGAGCCACATCTTCAAAATTTAGTGTTTATTTTCTCCCTTATTTCTTAGAGTATCACATCATTCACCCAGAAGACTGCATCTTACTAAAGATAGGTATTTAGAAAACAGGGGAAAGGGGAAAAGGGAAAAGGGAAAAGGAAAAAGATAGGCGCAGTGGTGGAGAAATTCGCGATCGCAATAGTAATTGATAGCCAATAGTTAATAGCCAATAATTTTCACCATTGACTATGGACTATTGACTATTAACTATAGCGTTTAGTTAGTTTTTTTAGCAGCAGTCGTTGATGACTTGGCTTTTGACTTGGCGCTAGAACTAGTTGTGGATTTAGTTGTTGATTTACTACTTTTGCGAGTGGATTTCCCACTTGCTGCTTTGCTTGCCAGCAACTCAACTGCTGTCTCTAGGGTTACATTTTCTGGCGATACACCTTCTGGAATGCTCACATTAGTTTTGCCGTGCTTAATGTAAGGCCCGTAGGGTCCATCGTAAATGTTAACGGGTTCGCCGTCTTCTGGGTGAGATCCCAATTCCCGTAAAGCAGCCTTAGACTTGGTACTTGTAGCACGTCCTTTTTTCGGTTCAGACAGCAACTCTAGAGCGCGTTCTAAAGTAATTGTCAATACATCGTCACCTGCTTTTAAGGAACGATAATCAGGTTTCCCATCTGAACCTTTGTTAAGAACGACATAAGGGCCGTAACGCCCCAAATTAGCTTGAATTGTTGCGCCTGTTTCTGGGTGTGTGCCCAGTGTCCGAGGTAGGGACAAAAGACCAACAGCCGTGTCTAGGGTGACATCTTCTGGCTTCACACCTTTAGGTAGAGAAGCTTGTTTGGGTTTGGGATTTTCCTCAGACTTGTCACCCAATTGCACATAGGGGCCGTAAGGTCCAATTAGTACGTAAATAGGTTCGCCTGTTTCGGGGTGACGTCCCACCTCGTCGGGGCCAGAAGTTTTTTGCCGCAGCAAAGTTTCTACTTTTTGGGGATCGAGATCCGCAGGGGTAAAGTCTTTGGGAATTGATGCGGTTACTACACCATCACCATTTCCGATTTCAATGTAGGGGCCAAATTTACCAATGCGGACTTTGGCATCTAAGTTTTCTAGTTCAACAGTCCTAGCTGTGTTGGCATCAATTTGGTCTTCTTTTTCTTTGACTTGGGGTTCTAGACCTTTCTCTCCCAGATAAAATTCCCGTAGGTAGGGTAGCCACTCAGCTTCGCCCTCGGCAATGTCATCTAGGGTTTGCTCCATTTTGGAGGTAAAGCCAATATCGACAATATCGGGGAAGTATTTTTCTAGCAATTCAGTCACGGCAAAAGCTGTGAAGCTAGGGATGAGGGCATTACTGACCAATTGGGCATAGCCTTTGTCAATAATAGTGCCAATAATGCTGGCGTAGGTGCTAGGACGCCCGATGCCTTCACTTTCTAAGGTTTTGACCAAAGTAGCTTCAGTGAACCTAGCTGGAGGTTGGGTTTCGTGTTTGACTGTCTCTAGGTCTTGACAGTTGGGATGATCCCCAACTTTGAGGTCAGGCAAAATGACTTCTTGGTCTTCCAAAGCCGCTTCGGGATCGTCAGAACCTTCAACGTAGGCACGCAAGTAACCAGGAAAATCAATGCGCTTCCCAGAAGACCGAAACCCGGCATCTTCAACTTGCAGTTGCACGGTGATTTGAGTTTGGCGAGAATCTGCCATTTGGCAGGCTACGGTGCGCTTCCAAATCAGGTCATATAATTGCAGTTCTCTACCGCTTAAACCGGTCTCTTGGGGTGTGCGGAAGGTGCTGCCCGCAGGACGAATGGCTTCGTGCGCTTCTTGCGCGCCTTTGGACTTGGTGGTGTATTGCCGGGGTTGGGGACTGAGGTATTGCTTGCCGTAAAGCTGTTCTACACAGCTACGAGCTGCTGCTACTGCCTGTTCTGACAAATGCACCGAGTCTGTACGCATGTAGGTAATATACCCTTGCTCGTACAAACTTTGGGCAATCCGCATCGTATCCCGTGCCGAGAGGCGCAGTTTGCGGTTAGATTCCTGTTGCAAAGTCGAGGTGGTAAAAGGTGGTGCGGGTTTGCGAGTAACCGGACGTTCTTCGATGTCTGTAACCGTCCAAGGTTTCCCAGTCAGGCGTTCCTTGAGTGCTTCGGCTTCGGTTTGGTTGAGCAGTACGACTTTGCGACCAGCTGCAATTTTTCCGGTGGCAGGGTCAAAATCGCTACCAGTTGCGAGTTTAGTTCCTGCTAGGGTGACAAGGACTGCACTAAAGACCTGCTCTTTCCCTTTCTCGGCTTGTGGTGGGAGCAAAGTTGCTTTCAAATCCCAGTATGTTCCTTGCTTGAAAGCACGGCGTTCCCGTTCCCGCTTCACCAATAGGCGCACTGCCACCGACTGCACGCGCCCTGCAGATAATCCCCAGGCGATTTTTTTCCACAACAGGGGAGACAGGGTGTAGCCCACCAGTCGATCCAAAATTCGCCGCGTTTCCTGGGCGCGAACCAACTGCTCATCGATGTTACGGCAGTTTTGCAGAGCTTTTTTGATGGACTCTTGAGTAATTTCGTGAAACACCATCCGCTTAGTCGGCACCTTGGGCTTGAGCAATTGGTATAAATGCCAACTAATGCTTTCACCTTCTCGGTCTTCGTCCGTTGCCAGAATCAGTTCAGAAGCTTCTTTGAGAGCTTCTTTAAGTTGGGTAACAACTTTCTTTTTGTCTTTGGGGACGACATACACCGGTTCAAAGTCGGCGTCTACATTTACCCCGAGCTGCGCCCATTTTTCCCCTTTGACACTGGCAGGAATTTCGCTAGCCGACTGGGGTAGGTCACGCACATGACCCATAGACGCCTCCACCCGATAGCTTTTTGGTAGGTAGTTGCGAATGGTACGAGCTTTGGTCGGAGATTCGACGATGACGATAGTTGACATGGAAATTTCAAAAAAAAAGAATAGCTGCTAAGCTAAACAGTCAAATTGAGATAATTGAGAGCTAAATGTCAAGATTATCAGTCACTAAACATATGTGATTTAATCCTCACACAAACTGCCCGCCTGTAAAATCCCTTAAAATTACAGCGTAGGGCAATTGCCACTTGTTGCAGGTAATTTTTCCCAGAGGGTAGGGGAAGCGGAACTGTGAATTTTACAGTTATCTCAATCTTTAACTTATCTCAAGCATAATTGGCGAGTGTAGTTTTCAAAATTCCCCTTTGTGGGTGATGCTTGCTGAGGGAGTGGGGAAGTGGGGAAGTGGGGAAGTTGTTTTAACATTTCTCCCCCCTCTCCCTCTGTTCCCCTCTCCCACTCCTATGTCTCCCCATCTCTCCATCTTTGTTCCACGAGTTAGTTGTGCCAAAATGAAATCAAATTTGTGAGCGTCCGTAACACGGGCTGTGCAACACTCGCTGGGATAAAAAGATATGCAACCAATTCGTCAGGGCGACGTTATTCTAATGCCTGTACAGCAATTTGAGGGGCAAAAGCTACCACACTTGACTTTGGCGGAAGGCGAAGTGACCGGACACAAACATCGCATCATTGATGGACAAGCAGAATTATACGAAAAAGATGGTACTCTCTACCTCTGCGTCCTTTCATCAGCGGCGGTACTTGCCCACGAGGAACATAAGGCAATTTCTATTCCTCAAGGGACGTGGATGGTACGAATTCAACGAGAATATGAGCCTCAAGGTTGGCGGTATGTAGCCGATTGAAAAGCATTTTTTTAGGGTGCGCGATCGCATGATTGAGTTTTTATGATTGCAAATTCTGCATCTGCTTGCACTGTAACGCAGTATTAAGTAGCGATGCGTTAACGCAGTCTAACGCATCCTACTAAGTCATGATATGAAATCAGCACATGCAGCTATTGTTTCAGTGAATTGGGGAATTGCTGCGAAAAGATTTTTAGTGCAAACATAAATTAGCCTTGTATTTTACACTTTCTCAAAACTCAAAACTAACAAACAAAAGTCTGAGGTCAGACTTAAAACAGAATTTTATTTATTATCAAGTTATTTAAAAATTATCATCCTCCTTAAGACATAGTTATAAAATAATTATTACGCTATCTAACATTTTAAATTTCCTTAAGAAAGTAGATTTTCCAAGATTCGGTTTCCTCATTTATAGAGAAACTATGAGTTTGAAAATACTCTATATAGTTCTCTATCCAATGTTGGTTAGTAATTATGAACTATTGCAAATATCAAGATATTTAGTATTAGCCTGACAACCCACTATTGACAGTTACTAAGATGTGCGTGCAAACCCAAATTATTGTTTTAGTTTGAGCATAAATTATGATAATGGTTTTAATCGTAAAAAATAATACATTTTAGTTCAAAACACGGCATAACAGGGCAAATTCAGCCTTGCGGAAATAGAAATTATGCTAAAATGAGGATGGAGAAGTAGTTCGGTAGTGATGTTCTTGTTTTTGTTGAAAATTGCAAGTGGCTCTCCGGATGAACGTCTCTACATAACGAAATTCTGGAGAGAGTGGAGAAATTAATGTCTATCTACGTAGGCAACCTATCCTACAACGTGACCCAAGACGAACTCAGTGATGTATTTTCTGAGTATGGCACTGTAACGCGAGTTCAACTTCCTACTGATAGGGAAACGGGCCGCGCACGAGGCTTTGGTTTCGTAGAAATGGAATCAGAAGCTTCAGAAGAAGCTGCCATTCAAGCTCTAGATGGTGCTGAATGGAAGGGTCGTGTAATGAAAGTTAATAAAGCAAGACCACGGGAGGAAAAAAGCGGGCGCTCTAGCGGTGGTAGCTGGGGTAGAAGCAACAGCGGTGGATACTCTAGACGTTATTAAGTCTTAAATGACCTCATAAGCTCAAGCTAAAGAGCTATTGCTGAAAGGCATAAGTGATATATTTGCCAAGCGCGATTTAATACAGAAATAGCAGATCGGTATCTAACTGATCTGCTTATTATTTATTTAGATAAAAATGAGTTAGTAGATAGTGGTTAGTAGTTAGTGGTAAGTTTTTCTAAACAAGAACCAACAAAGAAACAATAACAGGTTTTGGCTGTAGCATCGCGATCGCCAAATTTAAGCATAATTTAATTTGATGGTATTGATCCCGTAATACAGACACGTTTACGAAACTTTAGTAAAAAACACAATAGAATTAACACAGTTGGTTCCTTAATGTCTAATAGCCAAAACCTATACAGCTCATGGATTTTGCTAATGTTGCATCCCAGTTGAATGCTGGAACGATATTGCCAGAGGGAATTGTAGTTTTTACCCTCTTAGGGGTTTTGATAGTGGACTTGATTTTGGGGCGGAGTTCCTCGCGCTGGATTGGATATCTGGCGATCGCTGGTCTATTTGCCTCAATCATCGCCCTATATTTTCAATGGGACAGTTCCAATCCCATCTTCTTTGCTGGTGCCTTTAACGGTGACAACCTCAGTATCGTGTTTCGCGGTATTGTGGCTTTGTCTGCCGCTGTGACAATTTTGATGTCAATTCGCTACGTCGAACAAAGTGGCACCGCTTTAGCAGAATTCATAGCGATTTTGCTGACTGCTACCTTGGGAGGGATGTTCCTGTCAGGGGCTAGTGAGTTGGTGATGATTTTCGTCTCCCTAGAAACCCTGAGTATCTCTTCTTATTTGCTCACAGGTTATACCAAGCGTGACCCTCGTTCTAACGAAGCGGCACTGAAATACTTGTTGATTGGTGCTGCAAGTACGGCAGTGTTTTTATATGGTGTTTCCCTGCTGTACGGTTTGTCGGGTGGACAAACAGAACTAAATGCGATCGCCAATGGCATTGCCGCAGCTAACCTTGCTCAATCTTTGGGTGTGGTAATTGCCTTGGTATTTGCGATCGCAGGTGTAGGCTTTAAAATCTCCGCTGCACCCTTCCACCAGTGGACACCAGACGTTTATGAAGGCGCACCCACCCCAGTAATTGCCTTTTTGTCTGTAGGTTCCAAAGCAGCTGGTTTCGCCCTTGCCATCCGCTTGCTGACGACTGTCTTCCCTCTCGTCGCCGAGGAGTGGAAGTTTGTCTTCACCGCCCTTGCTGTGTTGAGTATGATCTTGGGTAACGTAGTTGCCTTGGCACAAACCAGCATGAAACGGATGCTAGCTTATTCGTCCATTGCCCAAGCTGGGTTTGTGATGATCGGCATGATTGCTGACACCCAAGCCGGATATGCCAGCATGGTATTTTACCTGTTGGTTTATCTGTTTATGAACCTATGCGGCTTTACCTGCGTGATTCTCTTCTCCCTGCGGACGGGAACCGACCAAATTGCCGAATACTCGGGTTTGTATCAGAAAGACCCACTTCTGACTTTAGGTTTGAGCATTTCTCTGCTATCCTTAGGTGGAATTCCGCCCTTGGCCGGATTCTTCGGGAAGATTTACCTATTCTGGGCTGGTTGGCAAGCAGGTCTTTACTGGTTAGTCTTGTTAGGGTTAGTCACTAGCGTCGTCTCCATCTACTACTACATTCGCGTAGTTAAGATGATGGTGGTTAAAGAACCTCATGAAATGTCTGATGCTGTGAAGAATTATCCCGCAATCAGTTGGAATTTGCCTGGGTTTAGACCTTTGCAAGTGGGTTTGATAACTACTCTCATCGCCACTTCTATTGCTGGGATTTTATCGAATCCATTATTTACCCTAGCCAACAATTCCGTTACCGATATCCCAACTTTACAAGCTAAAGCAGTTGATAGTACACAGGTAACTGCGATTTCTGTTGAGCAAACAGAGGGGCTGTAGGTTTTATTGCAAATACTGTTCTGTGTAAAATTTTGCAACTAAGACGCCTGACTAAAATGTCAGGCGTCTCAGTTGCATATTTATTCAATTTCAAATATGTTTTGTCTAATAATGCGATCGCACTTAATATACTACTGGTGCTTGACCACGTAAGGCGCGTAGAGCATTCATGCAGTAGGGACAGTCGCAACCAAATGTAGCGAGTGCAGCATCGCTTTCCTCTTCAGTAAAGTTTAGCGACGCCACCTTGTCGCTAGAAGAGTTAACTGCATTGAACTTAGATGCAGAAGCATAACGGGGATCTACTTTTTGTGAAGTCCTTATACATACGAATTGATCGTAACTGATATGGGGATGGCGTGTGCACGCTTGACCATCTTTAAAGCGGATCACTGGTGAAGCTGCATGAGCAGGATTTACCACTCCTACCACAGACAATAGAGATGTGAAAATGGTGGGGCTGGCAAGCAAAGCAAGTACTAATTTTCTATTCATTGCCTTTCCGGAAAACAATGTTGCCGAACGCTAATATTATTCGATCAACATTTACACGTCAAGTAGATTTATATTGAGAACATCAAGTAAATATAAGGTTTTTTTAAAGAGTTATATGGCTCTTTGATAATAAAAATCACTCTCATTTTTAAGAGACTTTATTGTAGGGAAAACTGTCATAAGAACCAAAAATATATTGCTTAGTATCTTACTATAAAACAGATTTATTTGATAAATCTGTTTTATGAAACTTCTGTTTGAGGTGAACAAACTTCTAACGTTGAACTTGTTGAATAACAGCTTGTGTTTGTTGATATGCTGGGATATTACCTTGTTCTAGAAAAAGCTTGGCAGCTTGCTGTAAATCAGCAACAGCACGCTTGTTATCCCCCAGTGCATACCGTGCTAATCCTCGACTACCATAAGCATCAGCTAGGTTGGGGTCAATTTTTAGTGCTTGGTTAAAGTGTGCGATCGCTTGTTGATGATTTCCACCTCTAAAATTAGCTACTCCCAATTTGTAGTATCCGTCTGGTGATGTTGGATTGATTTTAATTGTCTGGTTAAAGTCAGCAACGGCTTTTTGGATATCTCCCAGTTCTACATACGAGATTCCCCGACCATTATAAGCGTCTGTATGGTTGGGATTCAGTCGTAGTGCTTGGTTAAAATCGGCAATCGCGGCTTGAAAATCTCTCAATTGTGATTTAGCCAAGCCTCGTAGACAAAAACCTTCATAAAATCGAGGATTTAGCTGCACTACTTGGTTAAAATTAGCGATCGCTTCATTAGAGACGATCAAAATTGCTGAATTAATAAATAATGCAAAAAATAAAGCAACAGTAGAATCAATTGTGCCAAACTTAATCGCTTCCCATTTCTTCTCTGTTGTGGGTTGCCAATCTCGTGTCTGTACGATTGATGAGTGCAGATATAGGTTGTGTGGCATTACCGTTGCCCCTAAAATGCCAATAGCGATGTAAAGCATTTCGGGATTCTGTAAAATTTCGATTTTAGGAACATAACCTAATAAAATTCCGCCTAAATCAGGACGCGAAAATAAAATTTCTGCTATGAAACAGATTCCTACTGTTGCTACTAATAAGATAACCAAAGCTTCTGTATAGCGAAAGCCTTTATTTAATAGCAACAGCAGCACAATCACATCCAGCGCTGTGATACACACCCCCCAAGCCAAAGGAATGCCAAACAAAAGTTGCAGTGCGATCGCACTTCCCAGCAATTCAGCTAAGTCACAAGCTGCAATGGCTATCTCACACAGCACCCATAAACAGAAACTTACACGCGGGCTGAAAAAATCTCGACAAGCTTGTGCCAAATCCCGCCCCGTCGCCACTCCCAATCGTACGCATAGCGACTGCATCAAAATCGCCATAAGGTTAGAAAGCATGATTACACTTAGCAGCGCATAACCAAATTTAGCACCACCAGCCAAGTCAGTCGCCCAGTTACCAGGGTCCATATATCCCACAGATACGAGATATCCTGGCCCTGCATAGGCCAGCATCTTCCGCCAGATATTCGTTGTGTTGGGAACCCTGATACTGCGGTGAACTTCTGGTAGGCTGGGCTTTTTGTTTGCCATAAATTTTTTTCATTTTCTTTTCATAATTATTATTTCATATTTTTTTCATTTTTTAGCTTCTGGGTGCATACATCATTACCAGCACACCCACAAACGCGATCGCTACACCCAACCAATCAAACCGATCTGGCGCTATTTTATCCACTTGCCAGCCCCAGAGAATAGAAAGAACAATGAAGATACCTCCATAAGCTGCGTACACTCTGCCGAAATTGACTGGCTGTAAGGTGGGAATCACGCCGTAGAGAACCAGCAATACTGAACCAGCCACAGCAAACCATAAACTTTTACTCTCACGTAACCATAGCCAAATCAGATAACCGCCGCCAATTTCACACAATCCAGCTAAGACAAAGTAAAATAAAGGGCGTTGCTGAATCAAGATATGAATTTACAATTCACGGGTATGACCAGACGTAGCATTGCTACGTCTCTACAATGATTTGGCATCGAGCTACAAAAATGTATGCAAACATAATTCATG
>NZ_JACAEU010000078.1:0-22075 GCF_013388695.1 Fischerella sp. | reverse complement strand
TCATGAATTATGTTTGCATACATTTTTGTAGCTCGATGCCAAATCATTGTAGAGACGTAGCATTGCTACGTCTCTACATATCCGTGAATTGTAAATTCATATCTTGATTCAGCAACGCCAATTGCAACAATCCAGTGTTAGGGTATTTACAAGCACAGATGCACATATGCATTAAACTATTATTTGTCTATTTTAAACAATTGGACTGGAATTTCTATGACAAACTTCGTTCCTTGTCCTAGTGTAGACTCGCACCACAACTTACCACCATGCTTGTCAGTCACGATTTGATAGCTGACATACAAGCCTAACCCTGTCCCTTTGCCTACAGGTTTGGTTGTGAAGAAGGGATCAAAAATGCGCGATCGCACTTCCTCACTCATCCCCACACCGTTATCTGCGATTTGAATTGCAATCCATTGATCTCGAATTACTTCGGTGTCTATCCAAATGCAGGCGGGGCGGCTATTGTTGATTTCGTCGATTGTTTGATTGCGATCGCGCTCCTCTAATGCATCAATTGCATTGCTGATTAAGTTCATAAATACCTGATTAAGTTGTCCGGCATAGCATTCCACCAGTGGTAATTGACCATATTTTTTTATCACTTGAATATCTGGATAATTTGGTTTAGCTTTCAGGCGATGGTGCAGAATCATTAGGGTACTATCAATGCCTTCGTGGATGTCAACTGCTTTAAATTCGGCTTCATCAAGGCGAGAGAAGTTACGCAGAGAAAGAACAATATCACTAATGCGATCGGTTCCTACATGCATGGATCGCAATATTTTGGTCAAGTCTTCTTCTAAAAAGCTAAAATCGATCGCCTGCAATTCATCTGCAATTTCTGACGGCGGATTGGGGTAGTGTTTTAGATATAACTGCGTCAGGTGCAACAAATCGTGAGTGTATTCACTGACGTAAGTAAGGTTGGCATGAATGAAGTTAACGGGATTATTAATTTCGTGTGCCACGCCTGCCACCATTTGACCGAGGGCAGACATTTTCTCGCTCTGCACCATTTGTGCTTGAGTGCGTTGTAAATTTTGAAGTGCAGTTTGCAGTTCAGCTGTGCGTGCTTCGACTCGGTTTTCCAGTTCTGCATTTGTCTGCACCAACTTATCAAATGATGCCTGTAGCTGTTCTGCCATGTGATTAAACGATCGAGCGAGTGTATTCAACTCACGAATACCCGTGACTTTGATCTGTTGAGCTAGCTGTAGCTGTCCAGTGGCAATTGTTTCAGACACTTGACTGAGACGCAAAATGGGTTCACCAATCCATCGGGAAGTCAAAAATCCCAATAGTGCGGCAACACCCGCCGCCCCCAAACACAGGAAGATCGCGATCCGTGTATTGGCATTAATTTGTGCCATAAAGTCAGATTCGGGCATTGTTACAACCACAAGCCAGTCTAAGCCCAGCTGATCTCGCCACGGAGTCACCTGAACGAACTGACGCTGCCCATTCAGCATGACTTTAAGCTCTTGATTTTTCTGAATGGCTTGAAACGTATTAAATCGCTTTTGCAACGTCTGAGCCACAGCACGAATTAACGGATCGGGACTATTGAGAACGCTGAATCGTTGGACTTGCTCATTCGCCTTATACAGAATCGGATAGTTGCTGGAACTGCCCACCAACAAACCACTGCGTTCCATAATAAAGACCTGTCCGGAGCGACTAACTTTTAGACGATGGAGAAAATCACTAATACTAGTTAGTGTTAGCTCAATACTCGTAACGCCCAGCAACTTACGATTTTTGTCATAGAACGGGGCCGCAGCAGAAACTGCAACATAATACTCAAGCCCACCATCTAATGCATTACCTTGAGTTTGCAGAGCCTTTCCAGTCTCTGTGATAGCCGCATTACTATTCTCGGCTGCCTCAATTGGACTCCAAAGGAATTTGCCTGCCGCAACAGCATCTTTGTACCAAGACTCTGTTAACGGATTGTAATCATAGCGTTGTAAAAGTTCAGCACGTTTGCCCTCATCGTCAGCGATGTAGTCTGAGGCTCGCTCCTTTCCCAGATTTTCGTAGAGCAGCAGATCAACTCCTTTGACCCAGTGCCCTGCTCCTGCTTCTCTTCCATCCGTTAGGGCATACCCAATATAGTTGAGATTCCTAAAGGCTTTGGCTTGTCTCCAAAAGTAACGCCCACTGACGATAGGGTCATTGAGATTCAATTCTCCGTTGGCGATCGCATCGACATTCATCTGGGTTAATTGGACAGGCAAGGCTAAGTACGTATCCAAATGATCGTCGACTTGTTGGCTGGCTTTGTCTACCAACTGGTTAGCAAGTTCATTGACTGCCTTTTGCCCATTTTTGAATGAGAGATATCCGACTAACCCGACTGCCACAAGGATTTGCAGCAAAAAGGGAACAATGAGAATCGGTTGTAAGGGAAGTTGCTGAAACCACCTGGAGTTTGTGTGCTGCATGCTCAAGAAACCGGATTATGAATCAAGCTTCCCTTAGAGTTCCCGTGCTGACACTATCTGTATCAAGACCGGTTAAGTTCACAACAGGCAACCTCGCAGGCTAAACCAGGCATTTTCGTCCGTAATACCATTTTGGATTTTGGATTTTAGATTTTGGATTGGGAAACCCTCCTGGGTATGGGTTATGTAAATCCATCTATTGCAATCATTTTTTCAATTGGTATAAGTATATATACGCTTTGGCATTACAAAATTTTTTCTGATTTAATTCAGGTATTTTTACGAAAAATTACTTTACCCCAATGCGGGAATTTTTTGAAAACATCCAGTTGATGCTGGGAATTGCGGAAGACTTAAATCTCAACAGACGCATTTGGAAAAGTTAGGGATATCTATAGTGCCGTTGGCTTTAACTGGAGGGAATACTCTTCATAGGTATTGACGCATTCAAAACCCAGTTTAGTGTAGCAGGCGATCGCACTACTATTATCAGCCTTAACATTCAAACCTATGTAATCCACTTTTCGCAAAAATTCTTGGCACAGCTTGGCACAGACTACCCTCGCTAATCCTTGTTTGCGAAACTGTGGGTGTGTGGCGATGTTTCCCAATGCTGCTACTCTGTAAGATTGAGAGTACACATGCACACCCGCTGCACTCATCAGAACTCCTCCGTGCCTGATGCCATAATAATGGCCAGTCTCCAGCATACGCGGTTCAAACCAATTTTCTGGATAGCTGACACGATAGAATTCTTTCAATTCCGCCTCATCTGCGACTGACAGGGATATAACATCTGAAGTATCAAACGCATCTAAACTCGCCAAATTGGTCAAAGCCATTTTGTGATGTAGACCGTGCGATACTATTTGGTAATCATCTGCAAGCACAGTTGCCACATCCCCACTCAAATGAGCATAAAACCGCTTTGGCAACAAATGAATTATAGAATGCAGCAAATCTTTCATCAAATCTGTGGGTTCTTCAGTCAGTCCCAGCAGAACAGGTAGAGATGTTCCAGTGTATAGCAAAGCTAGCTGTGTAATTTCGTCATTTTTGGTGAAGGTGTACCAAGCCGTGTAGTGCCAAAAAAAGTCATCTAAATCTCCTAGAGAATATAGATGAAGAAACGGATGGCGACGGAGGAAAGCTGCTATTTTATCTTTATCGTGTATGCTTAGCGCCTTCACTGTTTTCTCTCCTCAATTTATAGGGAAATCTCCCTACATCATGCAAGATTAGCTATTGCTTCTGCATCCTCTTACAATTTTTGGAAACCTTTTACTGCCTTCTTTTGCCCCTTACTCTTGGATTTAGATTTTTGAACTTCTCCAAGGGCTTCTTGAAATAGATTATGTAAATGTAGGGGTACGCTGGCAATTTCTGGTAATTCTGGCTCTATAGGTTTACCATACTCTTGCAACAGTGCATCTAAATCATTTTCTAAGCTAAACTCTGGACGCTGTAGAACTGTTTGCAATATCTTTTCTAGTGAAGTTGGGTACTCTGCGGCTAAGCGATACCAAATGAAAGCATTGATCTTTTTGTCTTCCAGATAGTGGCGAATGAGTTTCTCAGCACCTTCAATGCTTTGCCAATCCTCTGCTGCTAATATTGTTTTGACTTTATTGTAGGTTGGTAAAAACATCTGCCCCCAACGAGGATGAGAAAGCGCTGTCACCTCTTCTGCTTTCTTGAGTTCGGCAGGTAAATCAACTTTTGGCATTACCATCTTGGCAGTGGTAGTTTTGTTATTGAGTAATTGGGTTACTACTTTGGCGTCAGTACCCATTTCTTGGGCTGCTGTTTTGATTTCTTCTTCGTCCACTCCTGCTTCTTGTGCTATTTCTGCCAATGATTTAGAGGGATCAATACCTGCTTCTGCTAAACTTTTCTCTGCCGTTATTTCCTGGAGTTCAGCTATTTTTTTGTTGAGTTGGTATCCAGGCATTGTAACTTCATCGCTACCAAAAAACTCAACAAACTGCTGATTATACTTTACTACCGACTGCCAAGCTTCTTCTAGCAAGTCGGGAGCATCACTGTAAAGGTGATTTTTGTAGTTATCTTTGAAATTGCCAATTGCAACGGCAAGTTTCGGTTTACCTAATTTGCCCATCTGTGTGTAGGGGCCAGAAAATGTCCAATAGGTGTCGGTAACGGGAGAAATACGAGTCAGTAAAATTTCCCCCTCTTTCAACCGAGACATTTCCTGTTGTGTTTTGGTGCTATTTGGTTTGACGATGTAGTGTTTGGCTGTGAGCCAGTTCATCAATTCAAAGCCATCAGGTAGAATTTTTGTGATGGCAAATAAGCCAGTGAAACTCTGATGCCAACTGTTAAGTAAGTTGCGATCGCTCTGGGGTAATTCTGGATGATTTTGTATAAACACATCCAGTGGTGACTTGTCCCCGACTCTGCCTTCTATTACAAAGCTGTCAATAGCCAACTCCTGCTGCACCGAATCCCCTGCACCACGGCGTAACTGTTCCGCTGCATAGGTTTCCAGCGCTTCTGCCATTTCGCCATCTGCATCTAAGACGAAATCGACTAAGGCTTGTTTGAGTTCGTGCGATCGCTTTAAGACTGCATCCACAGTTCTATCTCTCGGTTCCAACACTTAGTCGATTATAGGTTGCCATGCATTTTTGCATCTAGCGATCGCTTAAATTTGTAGAAAAATAAATATTAGTATATTAGTGTCAATTTTGACAGTAAAAATAAATAACCTCAGCTATGACGCCGAGGTTAGGAATTAGGAGAAGTATATTTATTGATGTGATGGGAGATAAAAGATACAGTTACCGCATTACTGAATTAGAGCGGTATAAATAATTGTTAGTTGGTTGTTATTAGTTTTTTGTTGTTTGCAACAATCAACAACCAACACCTTCGTGTCAAAGTTTGTTATTAATACGCGCGCGCAAGTTATTTCAATTAGCTAACCACAAAAGCAACCAAAATTAGAGCGGTGACGAATAAGGCCGCAACTGCGCCAGCCAAAGCGTAGCGATTTTGCTGTTCAGGAGAGGGATAAGCAGCGTAATACATTTCAGGTTCAGTTGCGTAGTTGTTGAGAATGCCATCTTCGTTAACTGTGGTGTACATGGTTTGTTTCTCCGTTTTGTTTTCTAATTGTTGACTTATGTAAATAAATATAACGATATTGTTACAAACAGTCAATACAGCTTGACACAGAAAGGTAAATAGTATCCATCAGAGCTACTTATTAAAGTTGGTTGGCGACTGGAGTTTAGACTAAGGCATACAAAGCAGGGCTGAGTTAATCAGAGACGTTGCTTCACTATTCAATCAGACTCCCTTTTTTTCTTGAACATGACCGATTTAGTCTAAACTCCAGTTATTAACTTCCTATTACCCCAAACCCAGATGCTTTTGCAAAGCTTGACGCATCACATCCACAGGCACAGTTTCCTGTTGTAACCAGATTTTCAACGCTGCTGCGCCTTGTTGGACAAGCATTTCCAATCCATCTATAGCTATTGCACCCACCTGTTGCGCCTGTTGTAAAAATTTCGTCGGATTTGGGGTGTAAATCAAATCATAGGCGATCGCACCTGGTTGCAAATCTGCCATTTCCTCTGCACTCAAAGGCGACTCTTCCACCTTGGGATACATGCCAATAGGAGTTGTGTTCACTAGTAAGTGTGCTTGCGGAATTAACTGTGGCAATTCTTCCCATTTATGGATGTCAAGATTAACTGCTAGGGGTGAATTTTCCCAACTCTTGCGGAATTCTCTTAACCGCTGCACGTTGCGCCCAACAACATGAATTTCTGCACAACCCAACTGCGTACAACCTGCTACAACTGCCCGCGCTGCACCACCATTGCCCAAGATCGCTGCTATTTTTTGACTCCAGTCTTGGTGATATGTTTGCAAAGGAGCAAGAAATCCTTCCACATCAGTATTTGTACCAAGCCATTGGTTATGTTTACGCACAACAGTGTTGACTGCTCCCACAGCTTGGGCAATTGGTTCGATCGCTGATAAAAAAGGTAATATCGCCTGTTTGTGAGGAATTGTAACGCTAAACCCCACAACCCCAATAGCTGCAAAACCAGCAATAGCGGCTTGTAGATCCTCTGGTTTAATCGGAAAGGGAAGGTAGATATAATCCAGTCCCAAGTGAGCGATCACTGCATTGTGCATCACTGGTGATAGTGAATGCTCTACTGGATGCCCAATCACTCCTAGCAATTTGGTTTTGCCTGTAATTAATTGTTGCATTTCCTTAAGAAATTAAACCGCCTGAACACCAAGGACAATAAAAAGTGAGAAACTTGTGTTTGGAGCTATTAAAATGTAAATTATCAGCCTAGCATCTACAAAAGCTCAAATAAAATTATTAAAATTAATAAAATATACTTAATATTTCTTTGGAATCATGCAGGCAACGACAGCCTTCTCTACAAACCCAATTCCCGGCAAATATTGGCAGTGGCGAGGGCATAATGTTTACTACGTACAAGCAGGAAAACCTCAGCCCCAACGTCCACCTCTGCTATTAGTGCATGGGTTTGGTGCTTCTACTGACCACTGGCGCAAAAATATCGCCGAACTGTGTAACGATTTTGAAGTTTGGGCGATCGACTTGTTGGGATTCGGACGTTCAGCCAAGCCAAAATTGGAGTATGGCGGTAACTTGTGGCGCGATCAACTGTATGACTTTATTACGCAAGTAATAGGTCAAAAAGCAGTACTAGCGGGTAATTCCCTTGGTGGTTATGCTAGCTTGTGTGTTGCAGCCCAACGTTCTGATGCAGTGCCTGGTTTGGTGTTACTCAACAGTGCAGGCCCGTTTAGCGAGAAGCAGCCTACAGCTGAACCGGAAGCATTGCAAGCCCAAATTGAACCACCCCAACAACAACCAGAACCGTTACAAAAACTGTTGGGTGATGTTGCCAAGTGGATTTTTCAACAACCTTTAGCCCAGTTTCTGTTATTTCAATACGTGCGGCAAAAGAGGATAATTCGTCAAACATTAGAGAAGGTTTATCTTGACAAAAGCGCGATTACAGACCAATTAGTAGAAGAAATTTATCGCCCTGCTTGCGATCGGGGTGCTTTTGATGTGTTTTCCTCGGTCTTTAGAACTCCCCAAGGAGAAAAAGTTGATATCCTCTTAAAGCAATTAACTTGTCCGTTATTGCTATTGTGGGGAGAAGCCGATCCTTGGATGCAAGCGAGAGAACGTTCTCAGAAGTTTCGGCAATACTATCCTGAACTGACAGAACACTTCTTGCGGGCAGGCCATTGTCCTCATGACGAAGTACCAGATCAGGTCAATTCTCTGCTGCGGGATTGGGTTTGTTCGGTAGTTATGAGTTAGTGGTTAGTAGTACCCCTGTCAAGGTGTGAGTCTTGGAAATGGATTTTTCTTGGTGCCTTAGTGTCTTGGTGAGTCCAGCCCTCGTCTTGGTGAGGAACGCGGTCTTGGGGGTTTCCCCCATGAGCGATTCCGAACCTGTAAGGGCTTCTGCCTTTAGGGGGGACTGGTGTAGACGCCCCTTGTGGGCGGCTTCTCGTAGAGTACCCGGAGGGTGGTGAAAAAAGAATGATTGAAACACTGAGACACTAAGACACTAAGAGGAAAATAGTCTTCTCTACTAAGATTTGGGTTCGCTAGTAGTTAGTAGTTGTCTACTAACTACTAACTACTAACAGTTATTACGAGAAATATTTATAGCAACTAAGTTATTTTACAACTAAAGATTTAATTTGTTGCTCTATCTCGTCATTAATAATCTCAGAGCCAACGGTGGGATTATCAAGATTAACCTTGATAAAATTTGTCTCATCTTTTTCTGTAAACTTTTTATCGTTGTCAGAATCTTTGAGAATTTTGATAAAAATTGCGCCTGCACTTTGCACAATAGTTGAATTCAGAATCTGAGTATTATCTGGTGTAATTTGCTTGAGATTCTTACCTGAAAAATCAGATATATAGCCTATCCTAGCATCTTGGTAGTCTAGTTTTTTATCTCCATTAGTATCGCTATCAACTATTTGATATAACCAAAATTTAGTGGAGGATTTACCTGCTTTTTTGTAATCTAATAAATCGAAAGCATGAATAATTGCTTTTTTACTTAATAAAAGATGGGTTTTGCCATCTTTTTTAGAATAAAAAATAATGTTATAATAACCCTTTGGATTTTCATACGAAGATGACAAGTTAAATCTATCCTGATTTTTATCTGCTAGACCAACTGGAATCATCAAATAGTCTGATTCTTCTTTGATTATTATGTCACCGTAAAAAAGATTTGGCTGTAGCTGTTGCTGAGCATTTGCTTTTGTCTGTTCTGTTTGTCTAGTAACAGTTCCCTCACAGGAAAAAGAAAGTATAGCCACAATCGTCAATGCAGCTATTCTCTTAAAAAAACTATGATTTATCATTCAATCAATTCTCCAGCAGGATATGTTGCTGTCCAATTTTATTCGCTGCTGGGTAATTGTCTAGAAACTCAAAAACCTGGCCAGAGGTGACCAGGTTCTGCAAACTCCTGAATGATCAAATCGATGTTCTCGTTAAGTTTAGAAAAAGAAGACAACTAAGGTGGACATCACTAGTTGCAAACCCAGCATAATTGCGTTTTTCCGCTTTGGGATTTGGCCTCCCCTTGTTTCAATCTTTAGGGGAAATGTGCCACTTAAATTTTCGTTATGCTGAAAGCTTGCTCGGGCTTTATGACGGGGGACACCGAGTCATTTGCCCATTCAGTTTGATTGTGCCTTGTTTGGTGTCCTACTTATTAAGTTATCACTTCAAAAATAATTAGCAAGTCCCTTTTAACCGAAGTTTACGAGTCTTTAAACTTCTCAACACAACAGATAAATTTGTTGGTTGTTGGTAGTTGTTTGTTGTTTGGAAATACTAACCCAACCAATAACCAACGACCAACGATCAACAATTAACTATCAATTCCACATTACCGACGAACCATCATCCAAATGGTCGGTGACGATACGTCCTATGGCATCGATTTCTTGAAGTTCAGCTTGTGAAAGTTGACAGGTGAGTAATGGTAGTTCTTTTCTCACTTTCTGCCAAAAGGGGGACTGTATTCAATCAGACTCCCTTTTTTTCTTGAACATGACCGATTTAGTCTAAACTCCAGTGGCGACTGCTGCGCGTCTATGGCGATCGCTTGTGTGACGAGTTAATGCCATAAAAAATCAGCCCACTCAGTTTCAGAAAATTTCCAGACTGGGTGGGCTGGAGAAGGGTGTAAGGATTTAGGGTGCTTAGTAAATCTGGGATTAAGCTGATGTGCATTTAAGTTGCATAATCAGGGCGGGCGAGACGCCCACCCCACAAGAGTTTGATTTTTTTGAGAATGCAAATTAAATGCCTTTTAGCTTAGCTACTAATTGAGTGAACAATCATGAAATCAACTTCTCTAAAGCGCTATGTAGTTTTTGCGTCAGTTCAGTAACTGCAACTCTTGCTGCACGACGATCGGATTGATAAGTTGACCAGTATTCTGTGACTGAGATGGGTTCACCAATTGTCATCTGTACCTGTCGCCAACCAAGCCGGGGACGTCCGGGCAGTTTTTTGTTACTCGTGATGCGAGCGATCGTATCGAATATCAATAGCGCTATTTCCGCAAATCGTTCAGCCGTAGGCTTTTCCTGCACATAGGTTCCGGTGACTGCGACAAAACTTTCCACCAAACGCATATGCCGCATCCGCAAGTCTGCTTCAGCTGCAACCCAGTCTGCAAGCCCTCGTTTGAAGCGTGGTAAAGCATTTAATTCTGGGATATCATCTCGGTAAATGTAACTCCAGCCAGCTTCCTCCAAGCGGCGACAACGGTCGATAAAATTTCCGTGTGGTTGTAATTCAAAATATTGTTCAGCGACTTTTAAAGCTGTATCCTGCAAGCGGTGAAGTCTTGCCACCAGCACCTGATTGGGATTGGCAGTTTTGTCAGTAGCGATTGAGATAGGTTCGGGTAGGTTTTGATGATAGAACCGCCGATAAAAATTTTCCATCTCTGTTAAGAGATGTTCTGCTAGGCGCAAGAGGCGTTGATAGAAAATCTCTTCCGGGTTGGATACATCAGACTGATCGATGCACTGCACTGACAAACCACAGTCAGCTTCCAGTTTACTCAACAGCCAATCCAGTTTTGACCAAGGTGGCTCAATGTAGGAATACTGGATAGCGATGGGTACAATCAAAACTTTTTCTGAACGATTCGCTTTGTGCAAGTCTTCAACACACCAAAACCCTAACTGAGCAACACCGGGTTCTAATGGACTCACAATTCCACTATGACCATTGGTAGCACCTTCGGGTGCAACTGCGATCGGCATTTTGCCATTAGCAAACAAATCCCGCGCAGTTTGAATACCAAGCCGATCGAGTCGCTTACCTCGACGAATGGAAGTACCCCCCAAATGAGAGAAAAACCAACCTAGCCAATCTCCCGCCCACAGCAGCATCCCCCGTTCGTAGATGAAGTGTGAATGAATTGGGTATTGCAGCCAAATTCCTTGCTTGCGGGCAACTCGTGGCACCACTCGGGAAAGTAGGTAGAACATACAAAGTGGATCGTCTACCTCTGGATGGCGAAATGCCATCAAAAAGCGAACTTTACCAGCCTGGAATTGTTGATATAATTCGGCTAAAATTTCCGCATTCTTAACTTCAATGCGTGAAATCCCAGCTGGTAACCACGGTCGAAGCCGAAGCCGTAGCAAAAAAGGCAGCAACCATTGGGCAAGCTGGAGTACAACTGGGTTAAAGCGTTGCGGAATAAACTCTAGTCTTGGTTGGGCATGTTGAATCGAATCAGGCAAGGTTGCTCTCCAGATCGTGTCTTTAATAACGTTAGCGCTCTTTCACAAAAGAGCGTTTGATGACAACACTTTGTAACGGATGCGATCGCACAATGCATCACGCATCTGTTACAAATCAAAGCAACTATCCCGATCGGTCTGGAGAAGTACCGCAAACAAAGGTATTTCTAGTGAGGGCTGTTAGTGGATAGTGGATAGTGGTTAGTGGTCAACTACTAACTACTAACTACTAACTACCAACTACCAACTACCAACTACTAACTACTAACTACTAACTACTACCCACTACCCAACTGTTCCTCGCAATGTTTCTGCATCAATGGGTTTGATGAAGTAAAGCCGCAGTAAATGCCAGGTTGTGGAGAGGATGAGGGGTAATTTTTGTAAAAACTTCACAATACCTGGGCGATCGCTGTTGTTAATTTCTGCCAGCTTGAGATTATTGTCTGAACACTTTTCCAGCCGATCAAAAAAAGCTGGGTGTCTAGTATTCAATATCACCGGAAATGCCCGTGCGGAGGTTTCGTTTGTCTTGTCAATGACTTGAATGTTGTACTGTTGCGGATCTATGCCTATAGATTGATAAAAGTTTGCCCGTTCAAATACTGTCAAAGTATGGGTGGCAAACACCGATAGCAAAAAGAAACGTACCCACAAACGCGCTTTCCAGTTGTTCCACAACTGAGGTTGCGATCGCAGTAGCGCTTTAAAGAAGTCTCCGTGACGGTTCTCATCCTGACACCAACTCTCAAAGTAACGGAACAGTGGATAATATTGATTTTCTGGATGTTTCTCTAAATGGCGATACATAATGATGTAGCGCCAGTAACCAATTTTTTCAGATAGGTAGACAGTATAGATAATCCACTCAGGAGGAAAGAAAGTGTAAGTACGGTATTTAGTCAAGTAGCCCAAATCTAGGGAAAGATTAAAATCCGCCATTGCTTTATTCAAAAATCCCGCATGACGTGCCTCATCCCGCGCCATAAAACCAAAGGCTTCTGACAAAATGGGATTGCGATCTTTGAGTCGGCGCGATAACTCTTTAAACAGTAGAAATCCGGAAAACTCGGAAGTGCAGGAACGTTCCAAAAAGTCAATAAATGCGAGACGCTTTTCCCCGTCAATGCGATCCCAATTCTGCTGAAACTCTTCATCACGCACGAAGTGATGGCGATTATAGTCAGTCCGCAATTCCTGGACAATTGCCTGCAACTCAGTTTCATTCGCCGAAATGTCCATCTGCGCCACTGCATCAAAGTCAGTGGTGTAAAACCGGGGTGTTAATAATGTTTCCTTAACCGGCGCTTTAATACCTGGCTTCAGCAAATCCGGCTGTGGGGTTGGAAGAGACTTAACCATAGGAGATTACAATTTTTCGTTTTACAGCTATAAAAACATAAAACTTTATTAATGGCGATGATTTTGTTAAATTAATTTATCAAAACAGTTTTAGTCATGAGCTTCGCTACTGGAAGTAATTATGGTATGAATGCTTATTTCACAACTATTTTGGGTCTTTCATCTGGGCGTATCTGTAGCTATCCCCTGAGAAATATGAAAAAATATTAATAACTATATGACTATTGAGATATTAATAGTTAAATGATTTTGGTAGAAATCAACATGGCTTGGGTCTGCATCGGTGGTGGTGTCAGTTGACGGTCGGGTGCAGATCCTTTCCTAAACCTAAATAACGATTCTTCAACGCTGGCGTTGACAGTGAACTGGTAGGGATCAGCTTGCGTTTTGAGATGAAGGAACAAACAATGAGTAGCAATCTAGCCATAAAACTTCGTACAGGAACTCATAAATCCCACACAGCTGCGGAAAATGTGGGATTTATGAAGTGTTTTCTTAAAGGAGTTGTAGATCGAGGCTGCTTCGCCAAATTTTTAGGTAACTTGTATTACGTTTACAGCGAACTAGAAGCGGAAATAGAACGACACCAAGATCATGCCGTAGTTGGCGGCATTTATTTTCCGGAACTAAATCGTCAAGCCGCTTTAGAGAAAGACATGGAGTTCTACTATGGTCAAGATTGGCGATCGCAGCAAATCAAACCATCTCCCGCAGCCCAGAACTATATTGCCCGTATTCGAGAAGTTTCTGCTACTGCACCTGAATTGTTAATCGGACATGCCTATACCCGCTACATGGGCGATCTTTCTGGCGGTCAAATGTTACAGAAAATTGCTCAGTCAGCCTTGAAGTTAGAAGATTACCAAGGTACGTCTTTTTACAATTTTGAGGAAATTCCTGATAAAAAGGCTTTTAAAGACAAATATCGTCAGGCATTAGACGCACTGCCTATCGACGATGCCACAGCAGAAAAGATTGTAGCAGAAGCTAATAACGCGTTCTGGTTCAATATGCAGATGGCTCAAGAACTAGAAGGAAATTTAATTCAAGCAATTGGTCAAGTCTTGTTTAATGCCTTAACCCATGGACATAACAGTGGTAGCACCGAACTAACTAATGTGGGAAAAGGGTAAAGGGCAAAGGGAAAAGGTTTTTAACCCCTTTACCCTTCCCCTTTAACCCTTACCCCTTCGTCTTTAAAGTAATATATTCACTGGAAACAACTCAATGGTTTTTCAAATTCCTGGTGTGAAGTTCGACATTGATATCATCAAGAAGTACGATGTTCCCACACCCAGATACACCAGTTACCCACCCGCTACAGAACTAACCGAAACATTTACTGAAGCTGATTTTCGAGATGCGATCACCACTTCCAATCAAAGGAAAACGCCTCTGTCTTTGTATTTTCACATACCCTTTTGCCAGAGTGCTTGCTACTTCTGTGGCTGTAACGTAGTAATTTCCAACAACAAAAATATTGTCAAACCTTACCTAGAATATGTAGGTCGAGAAATCAGGAACACAGCATCTTTGCTTGATGCAGATCGCAAAGTAGTTCAGATGCATTGGGGTGGAGGAACTCCGAATTACTTAAGTCTGGAACAGGTAGAACAGTTGTGGAACAATATAACTCGCCACTTCAGCATCGACCCACAAGCAGAAGTCTCAATAGAAATTAATCCCCGCTATGTAGAGAAAAACTACATTTTCTTTCTTAAAGAGATTGGCTTTAACCGCATTAGTTTTGGCATTCAAGATTTTAATCCGCAAGTGCAAGCGGCTGTGAATCGCCTCCAGTCAGAGGAAATGCTGTTTGAGATCGTGGACTGGATTAGGGAAGCGGGGTTTCAAAGTGTGAATGTAGACCTAATTTATGGTCTACCGTATCAAACTCACCAGAGCTTCAAGGAGACAATTAAAAAGACCATAGAATTAGACCCAGATCGCATTGCAGTCTTTAACTTTGCCTACGTGCCGTGGCTGAAGCCAGTGCAAAAAAATATTTGCAAGGATGCGCTACCACGACCGCAGGAGAAGTTAGAGATTTTGAAAATGACCATTGAGGAACTGACGAATAGCAAGTATCTCTTCATTGGCATGGATCATTTTGCCAAACCTCATGATGAATTAGCGATTGCTCAACGCAACTACACACTCAAGCGCAACTTTCAAGGCTATACTACTTGGGCGCAAGCAGAACTCTTTGGTTTTGGTGCTACATCCGTCAGTATGCTAGAAGATGCCTATGCTCAAAATCACAAACGATTAAGTGATTATTACCAGGCAATTGATGCAGGACAGTTACCCATCGCTAAAGGCATCAAACTGAATTGGGATGACACGATCAGACGGGATGTAATTATGCGTATCATGTCTCACGCCAAGCTGCATAAACAAGACATTGAAAACAAGTATCACATTTGTTTTGATGAGTATTTCTCTAAAGAAATCAAAGCATTGAAAAATCTAGAAGCAGATGGATTAGTTACCTTATCAAATAACGAGATTGGCATCACCGAAATCGGCCGGTTATTAGTCAGAAATATTGCCGTTATTTTTGATGCCCATCGAATCATGCGGGATCAAAAATTCTCTCGCGCCATTTGAGCAAGGATGAAGTTTATCCTGATTAAGATGCCCAATTGGCATCTACTGGGGACAAAGATTATTCAGTTTTCAGTACATATAATTAAGAGTGAGGCTAAATTGGAATCTAGCTCAGCTATTGCCATACAAAAATTGCTTTTTTCTACTATCAATTAGACTGAAAACTAAATTGATTTTGTTTATCATTTAAGTAATTTAATTCAAAAATACTGAATATATATAGCGGTTTGCATTTGGATAGAATACACCTCACCCCGCCCTAAGGGGCACCCCTCTCCTTACCAAGGAGAGGGGCAGGGGGGTGAGGTTTGTATTTCACTGAATTGAAAATAGCTATATAATTGATATTTTCGCTCAAATTCTTATTGACTTGTCCAATTAAATTGGATATTATTAAATTTTAGAGACTTTTTTATTGTTACTAAAAAATTGTGTTAACTAAGGAGTTAATGCACGGTTTTTTAGTCAAGTCAAGGAGGTTACTTCCTTACTTGGAAATGCAGTTACGTGCTGTCCTATCGACGCAAATCGCGATCAAGTCGAGTTTATTGAATCGCAAAGCTTGACCAGTTTTACTGATAAATTTGCTTCCAGGAAGCTTTAAGTTACCAAGACTGATAATGCAGTTAGAAGTTTGGGTATAGAAGATTTTGATGTCTAAAATTTAGGTGCATACTTTTATACCTAATGGTAAAAAATTTATTGTCTGATTAACACTCAGTCCTCTATCACTTAATCGTTATTAGGATTGAAGCAAATGTGGAACAGACTTTTACTACTATCGGTAGCGCTATTACCCTTGTTTGCCGTAGGTAAAGCTCTAGCACTACCAGAGAGCATTTCGCAACTATCATCCTTATCTGTACCTAGAGCGCAGCAGCCCCAAGCATTAAAACTAGTGCAGCAACAGGAAATCCAACAACAACAGGAAATCCAGCAGCAACAGGACGTCGAGCAACAACAGCAACAGGAAATCGAACAGCAACAAGAACAGCAGGAAGTTGAACAGCAAGAGCTTGTTGGTAGGGTCTACAGTGTAGTTGGTGACATAGTTATGATCGAGCTGGACAATGGAGAAAGCAGACACGTCACTGTCCCTCGTGAAGAGCGGGTGCATATGGGACAGATTGTCGGTCAAAGGGTAATGATAAACACTGAGCCTTCTGAGTGGCTGATTAGTTGGGCACCTTCACCAGCTCCAACTCCAATAGGGGCGAGCAACGTTTCAGAAGTATATCGAAGTATTATGGAGAGGGAAACTACGCAGCGCGTACCAGTCGTTCCGTCTCCTACCCCAGAAACTCAACCAACACAACCAACGGAGCCAGAACAACCAACAGAGCAACCTACTCCTGAGACTGAGATTGTTCCCCAAACTTGGTGAAGGATGTCTCACAGATAAACTATTGCAGTTGAATATAAGGCGGTTGTTCGATCTTGTCGGCTGAGGTGTCACAATGCCGATTTACAGGATGGTAGGCGCTTTGATCTGGAATTTCCGTAGAGGCATGTCATTGTTTGTAAGTTTGTTCTCTATTGGTTTTGGTGCAACAATTCTAATGCTGTGCGTCTCTAAGCAAGCAATTGCGCTTGAGACTGAGACTCAATCTCAAACAAACCAATTCCATAAATTAGAGTTACCTGCAATTGCAGGTAACTCTAAATATTTTCCAGGTCAAGCAAATCCTTCTACTCATTCAAATAATCTTGACACTCACTTAGTTGTGAAGCTGAGCGATCGCCAGGTTTATGTCTATCGCCTAGACAAGTTATTAGTCAGCTATCCAATTGCTGTAGGTAAGCCAGGATGGCGCACCCCTGTTGGTACTTTCAGGGTGTTCTCTAAAGAAAAAAATCCTATTTTTAAGAGTTTCAAAACTGGTAAAATCATCTATCCTGGGCCAGATAACCCATTGGGAGCAAGGTGGATTGGTATTTGGACAGATGGAAAAACCCAACTTGGGTTTCATGGTACTAATCAAGAGGAATTGATTGGACAGCCAGTTTCCCACGGTTGTATTCGCTTACGGAATCAGGATGTAATCGCTTTGTACGAACAGGTAACTATTGGCACACTCGTCACGATACAGCCTTAAAGGAAGACCGAAAATTTTGGGCGCTGGAGATGCCACGTAAAACCCTCTCGCAGGCTGGGAGAGTGGGAGTAAGGGCAAGCTATAAGTAATTACACGGGTTCGATATATATAAAAAAGTTAAGAAATTGGAAAAATTAGTTTGAAGTTATCAAAATTTAGCTAGGCGACTTTATTGTTGACATATACTCTTCAAGTCTTTGACATAACTCCGAAACATCTGAGCTTTAACTTAAACATATCAGTTCTGACTGGTGTTGATATACCTAATAGTCGCCTAAAGATTTCTTTTCGTGGTTCTTGACTTTTGCTCCCTACAGTGGAATTGCAAACCGAGACAAAGGAGAAGGTAATAAGCAACCCATGAATAACTCAAGCTCCATAAATAGCGAAGTTCATGTTCAAAATAAAGAATCTCTACCCAAAGTTGATATTGTGCGTACTTATCTGCATGAGATTGGGCGTATACCTCTACTAAGCTACGAACAAGAGATTTTTTTGGCTAAACAAGTACAGCAGATGATGACTGTGCTATCTGTTCAGGAAAAATTGGCCCTGGAATTAAAGCGTGAACCTACACTACAAGAATGGGCTAATAAGATGGAAATGAGCGAAGGAGCGTTGCTTAATTTACTAAATCAAGGACACAAAGCCAAGCAGAAAATGATTGCTGCCAATCTGCGATTAGTAGTTTCAATCGCGAAGAAATACCAGAAACGTAACTTAGAACTTCTAGATTTAATTCAAGAAGGTACTTTAGGGTTAGAGCGAGGAATTGAGAAATTTGATCCAACTAGGGGCTACAAGTTATCTACTTATGTTTACTGGTGGATTCGTCAGGCAATTACAAGGGCGATCGCACAGCAAGGACGTACCATCCGCTTACCCATTCATATCACTGAAAAGCTAAACAAAATTAAATTTATTCAAAGAGATTTATCTCAAAAATTAGGTCGCATTCCCACTACAATTGAAATTGCTGAAGTTCTGGATTTACAACCCAAAGAAATTCGAGAATGTTTGCAGTTTGCGCGTCAACCTGTTTCTCTAGAAATACGAATAGGAACTGAGTACGATACACAATTACAGGATATGTTAGAGGATAAGGGATTATCTCCTGAAAACTATACTGTTCAGAAATCCCTTAATCAAGACCTGCAAAATTTATTGTCCAAACTTCCTCCCCAACAACAGGAAATATTAAATTTGCGCTTCGGTTTAACAGACGGGTACGAACTTTCTTTGGTACAGATTGGTGAACGTATGGGCATTAGCCGAGAAAGAGTGCGACAATTAGAAAAACAAGCTCTGAATACTCTACGAAGACATAAGGATCAAGTCAGCAGCTATCTAGCTAGTTAGTACAAGTTGCACTACCGTAGCCTAATTCAGTACTCTAGTTGCGTTCAAAATTGCCAATAAAGCTACACCTACATCAGCAAACACAGCTTCCCACATAGTTGCTAAACCCATAGCACCAAGCAGAATAAATACACCCTTGATTGCTATGGCGAAAATGATATTTTGCCAAACAAGAAGGTGAGTTTTTTTAGCAACTTGGATTGCTTGGGCTACTTTTGATGGTGCATCTGTCATCACCACAACATCAGCAGTTTCTATCGCTGCATCAGAGCCTAAGCCACCCATCGCCACACCAACATCGGCTCTAGCAATTACTGGTGCGTCATTAATGCCATCGCCAACAAAGGCAACTTTATTATACTTTTCAGGCGAGTTTAATATGTTCTCCAACGCAGAAACTTTATCTTCTGGTAATAACTCTGCCAGATATGAATCTAAACCCAATTGTTGAGAAATACGAGAAGCGATCGCATTTTCATCTCCCGTCAACATGACTGTTTTGTCTACGCCCAAGCCCTTGAGAGATTGAATAGCTTGTCTAGCATCTTCTTTCAATTCATCAGCTATGACAATGTACCCAGCATATACATTATCTACTGCTATGTGTACCACTGTTCCTTCAACTTCACAAACATCATGAGCAATGTTCTCACGATGCAATAATCGGTCATTTCCTGCTAGTACTACTCGATTTTCGACCTCTGCTTTGATACCATAACCAGCAATTTCAGAGTAATTTTCTACTTGCGATGCATCAATTTTATCATCGCAGGCATCCCGTATTGATTTGGCAATTGGATGATTAGAATGAGCTTCGACTTTGGCAGCTAATTGCAGTAGATTTTGCTCATTCCAGCCATTTTTAGGAACAATTTTTACTACATTAAATACACCTTTTGTCAAAGTTCCTGTCTTGTCAAAGACAACTGTTTTCACTACCGTTAGTGTATCTAAATAAGTAGAACCTTTAACTAAAATACCGCGTTTAGCAGCTCCACCAATACCCCCAAAATAACCGAGGGGAATACTAATCACAAGTCCACAAGGGCAGGAAATTACTAATAAAACTAGAGCGCGATACACCCATTCAGCATGGGTAGCTTCTGGTATAAATAGGGGAGGTAACAAAGCAACTGCCAAAGAGCTAACCACGACCACTGGTGTATAGTATCTGGCAAACTTAGTAATAAACTTCTCTGTGGGAGCTTTTTTGCTTTTGGCATTTTGTACCAAATCCAATATCTTGGCAATAGAAGACTCGCCAAATCTTTTTGTGACTCGCACTGTTAGGAGTCCCATTTTGTTCATCATCCCTGCTAAAACTGGTTCTCCTACTTTTACGGTTCGCGGTACAGATTCACCAGTTAATGCTGATGTGTCAACTTGAGAGTTTCCCTCGATAATCTCTCCATCCAAGGGAATCTTTTCTCCTGCTTTGACAAGGATAATATCACCAATATTAACTGTCTCTGGAGATACTGTTTTGACTTCTGTGTCTATCTTGAGGTTGGCATAATCAGGACGGACTTCGAGAAGAGATTTTATGGAATTGCGCGAACGACTAACAGCTATATCCTGAAATAATTCTCCGATTTTGTAAAACAACATTACCCCAACTGCTTCTGGAAGCTTATGAATTGCCAGCGCTCCCAATGTTGCGATCGTCATCAAAAAGTTTTCATCAAATACTCTACCTTTGAGGATATTACGCCCTGCTGCGGTTAATACACTCCATCCACTTAAGAGGTAGGCAGGAATGAAAAGCAGATACTCAGCAATACCATAAAACTTATTATGTAATTGTTCTTCAAAAATTAAACCCAAACCATACAAACCGAATATTACAGTTAAAGAGAAAATTTCATTTCTCAGATTAAATTCTCCACCATGATGGTGATGCTCATGACCATGATCGTGGTCGTGTTTATCATGTTGATTATGTTTATGGTTATGATTATCATGATGACTGCGTTCATGGTCATCATGACAGCTACAGTGTGAATTCTCAGGCTTTTTATGGCGCTTCAGCATCTCATAATATATATGAACAATAATTCAAATATATTTGTTGAAGTCAATTTTTGCAAGTGATAATTTTCAACTATTGATTGCAAATATCTATTTTTAAAATAAGAATCATTCTGTAATTTTCATCAGAAAATTTGTATCTTTAGGTTTGACAAGGTGTCTTTTGACACGGTTATCAATTTATGCCAATGTGCAAATAAAAAAGTCAAGAAATAACCCAGTCACAGAATACAGCAAGCAGTGCGATTCCATCACAGGAAAATAAGTTAGCGATCGCTCTTGCTAGATTTTGCGGACTGGGAATTGTAGGAATATTAGTCTGGTGAATGAGCAAACGCTGAGATTAGCCAGCGATCGCCGTAGTCAAAAATACAGCACCAATGGCAGAGATTGCCAAGCCAGCAAACCGCAGCATTTTAGTGCTACCAAATCTGCTGCTGAGAGCATTACCAACTAGCAAAGCACCGATAGCAACTACATACTGGATGACGGTAAAGCCTGCCAAATAAGCAACTAATGGTGTCATTTGAGCACCAACGATGGACTCACCGTAAGCGTAACCGTGGAATAAGCCTGCAATTGCGCCCAACCCCAACAGTACCAACCAATTGGGTTTGCGAGACAGTACCAGCATCACCCCAAAAGCAATCACAGAGCAAGCAATGATGATTTCAGGAAAGGGTAAATCATAATTGAGAACGTGAATTCCTGTTCCTCCCATAGCGGTTAATACAAAAGCAGCGGGAATCAAAAAACTATTTTGTTGTCCAATACTGAGTAAACCAATAGCTACGACAAACGCAAAATGGTCAAGTCCAATAATTGGGTGCGCCATCCCAGATATGAACCCTTCAAAGAAATTAGACGGGAGTTTACTACCCAAGGCGTGGTGGGCTAAAGCTGGATTAGCCGCACTCAATAATGCTAAGCAAGTTACAGCAGCAATTCCTATATAAAGCTTTCCTAGAGGTAGTGGTGATAATTTTGTTTGCTTTGAAGAGTAAAGTTGAATATTTGACATTTGATACCTCCCAATTTAGGGTTGTCAGCACATCGGTGGTGTCTTAGCTTCCACAGACACAATGCTTTTGATCGGGGTAAGCCACCAAAGCCAATGTAACTTTCAGACATTACCGCATATTATGCAGCTGTACTGATGTAACGGCGACAACTTTATATTTGTTCAATGATTTATGCAAATCTTCAAATCTTTATTTGGCGTTGCTGAATTTGGTCATGAATTATGTTTGCATACATTTTTGTAGCTCGATGCCAAATCATTGTAGAGACGTAGCAATGCTACGTCTGGTCATACCCGTGAATTGTAAATTCATA
>NZ_JACAEU010000077.1:0-41258 GCF_013388695.1 Fischerella sp. | reverse complement strand
TATGAATTTACAATTCACGGGTATGACCAGACGTAGCATTGCTACGTCTCTACAATGATTTGGCATCGAGCTACAAAAATGTATGCAAACATAATTCATGACCAAATTCAGCAACGCCAGTTGCAAAAGTCGGGAGCCTCCAAATCCTCGTTACTAGGTTGAACCTGGTAACGAGAATTAGAGCCTCTAGCTCCTATTGAATCGGACATGATATCAACCAACTACTAACCACCAAAAAACCTTAAAAAATTTTCTGTTATTGATTAACATTTACTCAATGTGTGTCTGCTATTCACAATCATGTAAACAAATATTGACTTAAATAGCCACTTAACATATCTAGTTTATTTTTATTAAAAAATCAGCATCCGTCTTAGCTGAATTACCATGCTTATATGAAAAATTTACTGATGCTCGCTGACTGCATAAATTTATTTATCACTTCGTTCAGTTAATTATTAAACAAATTGGTGTTTATCTTTTCATATCAAACAAAATTTCTATTTAACAACTGGGAATGTAAAGAGATTCGCTACTAACTAAAAGTAAGAAAAGTTACTATTTTAGAATGCTTTATAGTTTCCATCAGATTTTTTTAAAATTGCCTTCCACGAACAGTCCAGTTGATGCTAGCTATGCTAATGTTGGTGTTAATTCTCATGATTTCAGCGGCAGGGCAAATTAGTTAGTTGATTGAGAGCGGACAACTAAACACTAAAAAAAGTCTAATTGCCATCATTAATTACTAGTTCAATTATTTGGTAAATTTGCTCATGAATTCGGATGAAAGGAGGCGTTTTTCTGTAACGATTTTGTCAAATAATGTTTGACAAAATTTATAGAATATATTATCTTGGAAGTCGAAACTGCTATGGCATTTATTAAGATTCAGAACGTTGTCATTAACACTAACTACATTGCCGCAGTTAAGCTAGAGAATCAAACTGGCTCTGGAGAAAAAAGCATTTCTATCCTCTTAGTTACTCCCAAGTTTTCATTATTCCAGCTTGAAAGCATCTCCACCAATCACCATCATTACGAATGGATTGAGTTCACTGGTCAAGCAGCTAACGCACTGCAAGACTACTTTACTAGTTACAACAACGTTATCGACCTACTACCAGAATCTCAGGAGTCGAGCGCTGTGTAATATTTTTTTATCCGATCGCAACAGACGTAGCCGAGATGATTTTCATCGGGTAAAGCGTCTACTCATCAGGGTGACATTTGCTATTTGGCATGAATGTCTGTACAGGTATTTAGCTTTCGTGCATAGGATAACTGCTACATTAATTCGCTACAGAAATTGTAGCAGTTCTAGCATCCACATTATCAAAGATTAGTCTATTTTTCTATGTCTGCTCATTCAATTGATATTGCCTTAGCGCAATTGGAAGAACAGATAAACGATTGTGAAAAGGCTTTGGTGAGGTTTATTGAGGTCAAAAAAAAGATGTCGGATCAATCAACGCCAATCGAAAAAATTAACAGAAAATTGCAACATAATCCTATCGCCATTATTGGTATGGCTTCTTTATTTCCTCAAGCCAGAAACTTGCGGGAATATTGGCAAAATATTGTTAACAAACTCGACTGCATTACCGACATCCCATCAACACACTGGAATGTAGAAGATTACTACGATCCCAATCCCAGAACACCAGAAGACAAAACCTACTGTAGAAGAGGTGGATTTATCCCTCATGTTGATTTTAACCCAATGGAGTTTGGTATTCCACCAAATATCTTAGAGGTTACAGATGTTTCGCAACTGTTGAGCTTGCTAATTGCCAAACAGGCGATGGAAGATGCTGGCTATACAGAAAATCGCGAGTTTAATCGCGAAACTGTAGGCGTTATCTTAGGTTCAGCAGCACTGAAACTGGGGATTCCCCTTGCTGCGCGTCTGCAATATCCAATTTGGGAAAAGGCACTCAAAAGCAGTGGCTTATCTGATGAAGATACCCAAAAAATTATCGAGAAAATCAAAAGCGCCTATGTGAAATGGGATGAAAATGCATTCCCCGGTATGCTAGCTAACGTAATCGCCGGACGCATTGCCAACCGTTTAAATTTAGGCGGGATAAATTGTACAGTTGATGCTGCTTGTGCTAGTTCCTTCGCTGCCCTGAAAATGGCAATTAGCGAGTTAGTAGAGCATCGCTGCGATATGATGCTGACTGGCGGCGTTGATACAGATAACTCCATCACAGCTTATATCAGTTTCAGCAAAACACCAGCAGTATCTCCCAGCGAAACCGTTAGACCTTTTGATACCGAGTCCGATGGCATGATGTTGGGTGAAGGTATCGGTATGGTTGTCCTCAAACGCCTAGAAGATGCGGTACGAGACAACGATAAAATCTATGCAGTCATCAAAGGCATCGGTACATCCAGTGATGGACGCTATAAAAGCATTTACGCCCCTCGCCAAGAAGGGCAAGTGCAAGCATTACGCCGTGCCTACGAAGATGCAGGCTTTACGCCCGAAACTGTCACCCTAATTGAAGCACACGGTACGGGAACTATGGCAGGCGATCCCACCGAATTTGGTTCTTTGCGAGAATTTTTCGGGAAAAACAACTCTAAAAAGCAATATATCGCCCTTGGAACTGTCAAATCTCAAATCGGACATACAAAAGCTGCTGCTGGTGCGGCGAGTCTAATCAAAACTGCTTTGGCACTTCATCACAAGATTCTCCCAGCCACGATTAACGTCACTCAGCCCAATCCCAAACTCAACATCAAGAATACCCCCTTCTATTTGAACATCGAAACCAGACCTTGGATTCGGTCAGAAGGTGAACCGCCAAGACGGGCGGGTGTGAGTTCGTTTGGCTTCGGCGGTACAAATTACCACGTCGTCCTCGAAGAATACGAAGGCGAACATAACCAGGCTTATCGCTTGCACATTGCTCCCAGTGAAGTAGTGCTGTTTGCTCAAACTCCGGCGCAGTTGTTGAGCAGTTGTGAAGAAACTTTAACTAAGTTGCAGTCTGAAGCAGGCGACAAGCATTATTTAGAACTGGTAGAAGCTTGCAAAACTACAGAAATTCCTGAGAGTGCTGCCAGAGTTGGTTTTGTGGCAGAGTCTCGCGCTGAAGCTTGCAAGTTCATGCAAATAAGTATCGACTTGCTGAAAAACAAAGCTGCTGCAACATCTTGGGAGCATCCCCAAGGTATTTTCTACCGCGCTGCTGGTATGGAGTTAGCTGGGAAAGTAGTGGCTTTATTTTCCGGGCAAGGTTCGCAATACTTGCATATGGGTCGGGAATTAGTCATGAATTTCCCGGAAATGCGCGGTCTTTATGGCTACATGGATAGCCTGTTACGCAAAGATAATTTGCAACCACTCTCGGAAATAGTTTTTCCCCATTCTGCATTTGAAGAGACGGAAAAAAATGCCCAAGTGGCGGCATTGCAGCGAACAGAATACGCTCAGCCTGCCATCGGCATGTTAAGCGCAGGGATGTATAAATTACTGCAAAAATCTGGATTTCAGGCAGATTTTGTAGCCGGACACAGTTTTGGTGAACTCACAGCTTTATGGGCGGCGGGAGTTTTGAGTGATGCAGATTACTGTTTGCTGGTGAAAGCACGGGGACAAGCAATGGCTGCACCCAAAGACCCGAATTATGATACGGGTGCGATGCTGGCGGTAAAAGAAGACCTGAGTAAGGTGGAAGGGGTGCTGAGGAATTTTCCGCAGGTAGCGATCGCCAATCTCAATTCACCCCGACAAGTAGTGTTAGCAGGCCCTACAGATGAAATCGCAAAAGTCCGGGATGCTTTGCACAACCAAGGATACGCCGCTGTCTTGCTACCAGTATCCGCAGCTTTCCATACACCGCTAATTGCTTTTGCTCAAAAATCCTTTGCGATCGCCATCAAGAACGTTAACTTCCAAATTCCCCAAATCCCTGTTTACACCAACGTCACAGGTAAGGAGTATCCCAAAGAACCAGCAGTAATTCAAAGAACCCTAGAATCCCACCTCTCGAACTCAGTCTTGTTCAAACAGGAGATAGAAAATATCTATGCGGCTGGGGGTTACTGCTTTGTGGAATTTGGGCCGAGAAACATTCTCACCAACTTGGTAAAAGATATTCTTGGCGAACGTCCGCATATGGCGATCGCATTGAATCCCAGCGCCCAAAAGAACAGCGATCGTTCTCTGCGGGAAGCTACTGTGCAGTTGCGCGTCGCAGGAATGCCCTTGAAAAACCTCGACCCTTACCAACTACCACCAGTTATTGCCGAACCACAGAAAAACAAGGGTTTGAGCGTGCAGTTATGCGGTAGTAACTACGTATCAGAAAAAACGAAAATGGCATTTGGGCAAGCTTTACAGAATGGGCAAACAGTGAAATTGCAGCACAGCGGATCTGAGGAAAAGACAGTTACATCTCAACCTCTTACCCTAACTGTAAATGCCACTCCCACCCCAGCAGTGCAACAAAGTAACGGAAATAACGGACACAGTAAAAAACCCCTTCTGATAGAAGACACAGAACAGAAGGGCAATGGGCAAAGGGCATGGGGCATTGGTAACAAAACCAATCCCCAATCCCCAATCCCCAATCCCCCCCTCTCACCCAAACCAGATCTGGAGTCGAAAATGCCAGATATCCCAGACAAACTTGTAAATTATCAAAGAGTTTTAGAAAGCTTAGAGTACGTCCTGACACAGTTTCAACAAAATCAAAGTGAAAATTTACAAGTTCATTCCCACTATCTGAACCATCAGGTGGAATATGCCAAAACCTTTTTCCAACTGATGCAGCAGCAAAATTCCTTGCTTGCTAACAACAAACATTCACCGGATGCGGCCAAACTGAAACCAACAATCATCGAAAGCTTAGACCGCAGCATGACGCAGTTTCACGCCCAACAAGGTGAAACCCTACGCATCCACGAGCAATATCTCAAGGATCAGGTAGAATATACCAAAAACTTTTTCCAACTCGTCCAGCAAGAATATTCCCAACTCATCACCGATGGGGCAACTCCTCAACCAGTAATTTCTACAAATGGGAGAATAGAAGTACCAGAAGAAGTCAAAACAATAAAAGAAGTCACAGAAGTAAGAGAAGTCAAACCAGTCAAAGAAGTAACACAAGAAAACACTTCTCTACCTTCCCCCACCTCCCCCACTCTCCCACTCTCCCACTCTCCCACTCCCCCCACTCCCCCCACACTGACCGTCAGCACACCACCTCAACCAGTAGTTTCTCAAGTACCACTACCGCCAGCATCAGCACCAGCCATTGATTTGTCCGACTTGGATCAAACCCTGCTAGCCATCACCAGCGAAAAGACTGGCTACCCAGTCGAAATGCTGGATATGGACATGGACATGGAAGCAGACTTGGGGATTGATTCCATCAAACGTGTAGAAATCATGGGTGCGTTGCAAGAGAAATACCCCGACATGCCCAAGCCAAGTAATGTAGAAGAACTGGCAGAATTACGCACCATCGGTCAAATTGTCCAGTATCTGCAATCTTTGGTTTCTACCCCAACCACCACCCACCAACAACCAACCACCACCCACCAACCACCAACAACCAACAACCAACAACCAACAATAGCCAACGACTCCACCGCAGTTAGCGAAAGTGTTGCAGTAGCCGCAGAAACAATTATCACAGTTACTGAAACACATACTCCTGTATCAGAAGTTGACTTAAGCAACTTATCTGAAACCCTGTTAGCTATTACTAGCGAAAAGACAGGCTACCCAGTCGAGATGCTAGAACTCGATATGGACATGGAAGCAGACTTGGGGATTGACTCGATTAAACGGGTGGAAATCATGGGTGCGTTGCAGGAGAAATACCCCGACTTACCCAAGCCAAGTAATGTAGAAGAACTAGCAGAACTACGCACCATCGGTCAAATAGTCGAGTATCTCCAGAAACTAGCTGCTGGGGCTGAAAAAAAAAAGTACCAGCATGAATCTGCTGACCAGCTAGACGACTTAAAACACAATGTCCAACGCCGTCCAGCTAAACTGCAAATTCTACCTCCACCAGATTTTTGGGAAATTCCCATACCAGAGGGACACATCGCCTTAATCACCGATGATGGTTCTCTCACCACTACCAAAGTTGCTGAATTACTCAGCCAACGGGGATGGAAAGTAGTAGTTTTAAATTTACCCCCATCCCTCGTTCCCGAAAAATCGCCCCTACCCCCAAGCGTCAGTCGCGTTACCTTGCAAGACCAAAGTGAGGAACATCTGCAACAACAATTAGCAGCGATCGCCACTAACTATGGTGCAGTCGGGGCATTTATCCACATTCATCCCGTCTTCCAGGCAAGTAATACAAGTAATAATGGTACAGTTGCGTATTTCCCAGAAGAAAAAGCGATTATTAAGCAAGTTTTCTTCATGGCGAAACACTTGAAAAAATCCCTCAACGCAGCAGCTAATTACGGACGCAGTTGTTTCTGTACCGTAGCACGTCTAGACGGAGTTTTTGGCCTGGAACACAAAGTCAACTTTGGGGCGATCGGTGCAGGTTTATTTGGACTAACCAAAACCCTAGTTTGGGAATGGCCAAAAGTGTATTGTCGAGCGATCGACCTCAGCCCTGATATTAACTCAGAAGAATCAGCACATCACATCGTTGCCGAACTTCATGACCCCAATCGCTATCTTACCGAAGTAGCCTATGGTTCACAGGGAAGAGTAACTCTCATTAGTACACCTGAATAAGAGGAGGGGGAGATGGGGAGATGAGGGGAAATTAGCAGGGGAAGAGAGGGAGAGGGGGAAATAGGAGTGGGAGAGGGGGGGAAAATGTTAAAACAACTCCCCCACTCCCCCACAGCCCCCACTCCCTCACTCCCCCACTCCCCCACTTCCCCACTCCTCCACTCTGCTTGAAGATATGTCCAAGAATCAAACAATTACTTACCTGGGTCGCGTTCTAGATCAAAAGAAACATGCCCCTATTAGTGGAGCAAAAGTTTCACTAAATTATGAAGGTCATTCAGTTTCTACCTATACAGATTTAGAAGGAATTTATCGACTGACTGTAAACTTTAACAACAGCAATTATTTGCAGGGACAACTATCTATTCAAGCCAATGGCTACAAAAGTTATAACTCTTTTATAAAACTCTCACCAAAACAGAAAGACCTTGGTGATGTTCGGCTTGTTGAGCCTAATTCCAATTTAGCTTCATATTCAAATATCGGGTCAAGTTCCAATTTCAGTTCACAATCTCAAAATGAAAATTTTATACCATTACCAATAATAATAGCAATCATGATTGTAATGTTTTTAATTATGGCGATCGCAATCAAGCCTTCACCTCAAAAAAATCCTACAAACAGAAGAAATACTGTGATTAATATCTATCAACAATCAGATTTTGATAGTTTCATAATTACCTGAAAATAACAAGAATGTTTTTATTTAGAAAATCTTTATGCACGCATACAATTTTTGATTATTTTCGACCACAGATGAACACAGATTAATCATCAGTGTTTATCGTTACTTGACAATGATTTCTTTGCCTTTAATCGCTGCAAGAGGAAAATTTATGACTACAGTAGCTCAAATTCGCCCTTCATCAGTTTTTCTGGTCAGTGGCGGTGCTAAAGGTATTACAGCTAAGTGTGCTATTAGGTTAGCGCAGCAATATTCTTGCAAGTTTATTCTTCTTGGTCGTTCGGAAATTTTAGAAACAGAACCTGATTTTGCTCAAGATTGTTTTGATGAAGCGACATTAAAAAAACGCATCATGGAATATCTTCTTTCTCTTGGAGAGAAGCCCACACCCATGAGTCTGCAAAAGGTTTATAATCAAATCTCTTCGAGTCGAGAAATTAAAGAAACTTTGGCGGCGATTCAAAAAGCAGGTGGTCAAGCAGAATATATCAGTGTTGATGTCACTGATGTCTCAGCTTTAAATCAAAAACTCGCTACAGCTGTTGAACGTATAGGTCAAATTACAGGCATCATTCACGGTGCTGGCAATTTAGCCGATAAGTTGATTGAAAAGAAAACAGAACAGGATTTTGAAAAGGTTTACACTGCTAAAGTACAAGGTTTAGAAAATCTTTTAACTTGCATCAAACCCAGTCAACTTGAACATTTAGTTTTGTTTTCTTCGGTAACAGGTTTTTACGGTAATATCGGACAATCTGATTATGCTATTGCTAACGAAATTCTCAACAAATCAGCCCATTTAATCAAGCAAAAATATCCCCAGTGTCACGTTGTTGCTATTAACTGGGGAGGTTGGGATAGTGGCATGGTGACACCAGAATTGAAAAAAGAATTTGCCCGTCGGGGTATTGATATTATCCCAGTGGAAGCGGGAACACAAATGTTAGTTAGAGAAATGCATCTTGCCAATCACAATACCACACAAGTTGTGATCGGCAGTCCAATGACTCCACCCGCTGCAACTATAGAACCAGAACTCCGCAGCTATCGCATCCGTCGTAAACTTGCACTCGCAGCAAATCCCTTTTTACAGGATCATGTAATTGCCGGTAATCCCGTTTTGCCAGCAACTTGTGCAGTATCATGGATGTCCGATGTTTGCGAAAAACTATATCCAGGATATAAAGCATTTAGTAGTACAGATTTCCGGATATTCAAAGGAATTACCTTCAATGAAACCTTAGCTAATGAATATATTCTCGACTTGCAAGAAACTTCCAAAAATATCGATACTCACGAAGTTAATTTCTTGTGCAAAATTTCGAGTAAAACTCCAGAAGGTAAAACCATATATCACTTCAGCACTCAAGTTAAACTCCTGCGTGACATTCCTCCCGCCCCTACCTATGAAAACCTGAATCTCGTAGAAGATAACATCATTACCACCACTGGTAAAGACTTTTATCAAACAGGAGAATCAGCATTATTTCACGGTTCCACTTTCCAACAACTTAGAAGAGTAATAAATATTAGTCCCGATAAAATCACCGTCGAATGTTTTTGGCAAGAAATCGACAAAACCAAACAAGGTCAATTTCCAGCATATTGGATCAATGGATTTACAACCGATCTGAGTACCCATTCCTTATGGATTTGGCTATATCATTACCATCAAGAAATTTGCTTGCCAGGACAACAAGAAAGATACGAACAATTTGCCAAAACTCCCTATAATAAGCCTTTCTACGTCTCCTGTGAAATCAAAAGTAAAACACAAACAGGCGTAGTTGCTGATTTCTTTGTACACGATCAACAAGGAACAATCTACTCACAACTCTTGGGAGGTAAAGGCATTATTTTCCCAGCCAAATTAATGCAACCTAAGTCCTAAATCTAAAACTAAACAAATCCCAATACGAATTGGATATTCACTCATAAAAACTCTGCGTACCCTCTGCGCTAACCTCTGCGTTCCTCCGCGTTTAAATTATCAAGACTTAGGAGATCACCCGTGGAAAAAATCGCCATCATTGGATTCTCATGCCTATTTCCCGACGCCAAAAATCCTGAAGAATTCTGGCAAAATCTCATTCAACAAAAAGATTCAACATCATCCATAACTTCCGAAGAACTCGGAGTAAATCCACAAATATTTTACGAACCAACCAAAGGTAAACCAGACAAAATTTACTCCTTAAAAGGTGGATTCATCCGCGATTTTAAATTCTATCCTACAGGATACAAACTACCAGCAGAATTACTAGAAAAACTAGATGACACCTTTAAATGGTCACTGCATGTTGCTAAACAAGCTTTGCAACACAGTGGTTATTTAGATCAAGAATCTCTTCTCTCTCGGTGCGGAGTAATATTAGGTACTCTCTCTCTACCTACCAAAGCTTCAAATCAATTATTTGCGCCAATATATCAGCAAGTTTTAGCACCCGCAGTTAGAGAACTTTTACAGCAACAAGAATTCGATTTAGCTACATTAAATTCATCTGACCAAACTTCACCCTACAATGCGATGATATCGGGCTTACCAGCAGCAATCATCGCCCAAGCTTTTTCACTATCAAATATTCATTTTTGTATAGATGCTGCCTGTTCATCGCCACAATATTCTATTAGGCTGGCATCCCATTATCTGTGGACGCACAAAGCTGATTTAATGCTAGCGGGAGGTATTAGCTGTGCAGATCCGCTGTTTATCAGGATGTTATTTTCTGGTATTCAAGGATATCCCGAAAATGATGATATTAGCCGTCCTTTAGATAAATTATCGCGGGGGATGCTAACTGCGGAAGGTGCGGGAATGGTGGTGCTGAAGCGATACAGTGATGCAGTTAGGGATGGCGATCGCATTTATGCTACCATCACAGGCAACGGGCTTTCTAATGATGGTCGAGGCAAGCATTTACTTAGCCCCAATTCCAAAGGGCAAACTCTCGCTTTTGAACGTGCCTACCAAGAAGCACAGATCAATCCTAACAACATTGATTACATGGAGTGCCATGCTACTGGCACGTTATTGGGAGATAGCACCGAATTCCAATCAATTGAAACTTTCTTCGGTAAATATCAAGCAACACCTTTGCTGGGTTCTGTGAAATCTAACGTCGGTCACTTGCTCACCACCGCTGGCAGCGTTAGTTTAATTAAGGTGCTAATGAGTATGTCTCATGGTGTCATCCCAGCCACGATTAATATTACAGAACCGATGGGTTCAGATAACAATGTTGTTTCCCCAAAACGCATTGTGACTAGCACCACAAATTGGCCGGGAAATACACCAGTCAAACGCGCCGCTATCAGTGCATTTGGTTTAGGTGGAACCAATGCCCACATGATTTTAGAACAAGGAAATACAACAGAAGCAGTTACACCCGAAGAACCTCTCCACCCTGCCAAACTTGCCATCGTTGGTATGGATGCCTTGTTTGGTGGATGCGATGGTTTAGATGCTTTTGAACGCAGCATTTATGAAGGCACACAACATTTTATTCCCTTACCACCTAACAGATGGTACGGGATAGAAAAGCAAGCAGAGTTACTTAAAAAGTATGGGTTGGCTGATGGTAAACCACCATTAGGAGCATACATCACTGATTTTGAAATCGATACTGTTTCAAGCAAAATTCCGCCGAATGAACTAGAAAAACTCAATCAACAACAATTATTACTGCTAAAAGTTGCCGAACGTGCTTTAAAAGACGCAGGCATTAAAGAAGGTGCAAATGTATCAGTAATAATTGCCACAGAAACAGAATATTCTGCTCATCATTTACAGCAAAGATGGAATTTATCTTGGCAGATTAAGGAAGGATTAATTGCTGGAGAAATTTCTCTACCGTCCGATCAAGTCGATCAATTAGAAACCATCATTAAAGATGGCATGCACCATCCCGTCGAAAGCAGTGAATATGTAAGTTACATCGCCAATATTATGGCGAGTCGCATTTCTTCACTGTGGAATTTTACTGCCCCTGTTTTTACCATCACTGCGGGAGAAAACTCTACTTTCAAAGTTTTGGAAGTAGCACAACATTTACTTACTACTGGGGAAGCAGATGCTGTACTTGTGGGTGCCGTCGATTTAGCTGGCGGGTTGGAAAATGTACTGTTGCGAAATCAAATGGCAGCAATTAATACGGGTGCAAATACCCTTGCCTACGACCAAAAAGCAAATGGCTGGATGGTCGGTGAAGGTGCAGGCGCAGTAGTATTAAAGCTGCACGAAACTGCTAAAAAAGATAGCGATCGCATTTACGCGGCCGTTGACGCCATCAGTTTTGTGCAAGATCGTCTGGGAAACAGTTGTGCCAAAGCTGTTCACCAAGTTTGCCAGCAAGCTTTGTTGATGGCAGGTATTAAACCTACAGACGTGAACTATCTCGAAGTTCATGGTAGTGGCATTCCACAGGAAGATGAAGCAGAAATCACAGGTTTGCTTCAGGCTTATCCAGGAAGTGCAAATGATTTAAGCTGTGCAATTGGCAGCGTTAAAGCAAATATCGGTCATACATACACTGCATCGGGAATTGCCAGTTTGATAAAGACTGCCCTGTGTCTTTATTACAGATATATTCCAGGTACACCCAAGTGGACTGGAGTGAAGAGTAAAGAATTATTTCAGGGCAGTCCCTTTTACGTTGCAACTGAATCAAGGCCTTGGTTCCTTGACAAACAAGCGACAAAAAGAATCGCTGCCATCAATAGTATTGGAATGGATGGCACATACGCCCATGCGATCTTATCGGAAGAACCAGACCAAACAGAACGCAGCAGCAGATTTTTGCAGCAAACACCCTTTTATTTATTCCCGATTACCGGACGCGATCGCACTGATTTACTCACACAACTTGATACCCTCGAAAACACCGTTAACAACGGCACTTCCCTAGCAAACGCTGCTAACCTGGCTTTTGCTAACTATAAACTTGATGCGCGTGCAAATTACATCTTAGTAATTTTGGCACACAACCAAAACGAACTAACCAGAGAAATCGCCGCCGCCCGTAAAGGTATAGACAAAGCCTTTGCAAGTGGAGAAGACTGGCAAACACCGCTAGGTAGTTATTTCACAGCCAAACCACTAGGTAAACCAGGTGGAGTTGCTTACGTCTATCCAGCAGCAGTCAATTCCTATCTAGGTATCGCCCGCAACCTCTTCCGTTTATTCCCCAAAACCCTCGACGATATTGCCCTCAAAAAACTGCAATACCTCGTCGCCGACATTTCCCGCATAGTCTTTCCCAGAAGCTTGAACAAACTCTCATCGCGTCAACTCGAAACTCTCGAACAGAAATTCTTGGACAATCCTCTGGCCATCTTCGACGTTGACATGCTGTATACCAGATTCATCACCCAAATCATTCGGGATGAATTTCAAGTCAAACCTAAATTCGTTTTTGGCTACAGCCTGGGTGAAACTAGCATGATGTCTGCGGTAGGTGTGTGGGATAACTTTACCGAAGGAATTCGCACCTTACACGCCTCACCACTATTCGCCGACAGATTATCGGGTGCAAAAACAGCCGTCCGCGAGTATTGGCATTTACCACCAACCCAAGATAATAACTTCTGGGCTAACTACGTTCTCATGACTACCCCATCCCAGGTTCGAGAATACCTCAAACATGAGAACCGTGTCTTCTTAACTCAAATCAACACACCAGAAGAAGTCGTCATCGCCGGTGAACCGGCAGCATGTGAAAGAATCATTCAAATTTTAGGCTGCAACGCCTTCCGCGCCCCCTTCGATCATGTCATTCACTGCGAGGCGATGCGTTCAGAATACGGGGAAATAGCTAGAGTTAACACCCTACCCACCCAGAAAAACCTACCAGATGTCACTCTCTATTCTGCTGCTGAGTATGGCCCGGTGAAAATAGAAAGTGGGGCGATCGCTAACAGTATCGCCACAGGATTATCACAACAATTAGATTTTCCCCGCTTAGTCAACCGAGTCTATGAAGATGGGGCCAGAATATTTATCGAGACGGGTGCTGGCAATATTTGCTCACGATGGATTGATAAAATTCTCGGCAATAAAGAACACATCACTATATCTTTAAATAGAAGAGGTTTAGACGATCATAGCGGTATTGTTAAAGCGCTAGCAAAACTTGTCAGCCATCAGGTTTCTGTTGATCTATCGCCACTCTACACCCCGGTAACAGAAACTAATAAAAAATCCAAACTCACCCTTAAAAAAGTCACATTGGGTGGTCAAAGCATTACTGACAAAATCTTGACGGAAGAAAACAAAAAACTCTTCCACAATCTCGCTACAACTGCCAAAAAACCTGAACCCATCAACTCTCTTCAGACTCAGCCAGAAGAAATGCCAATACAAAATATCATGGATAACAGCTTAGAGCAAAAAGCAGCAGTACAATTTGTTGAGTTAACAGCCAATCCTCAGAAAATTACTCGACCCATTACCATTTTAAGTCAGGCTCATTACCAACAACTGAATGCTAACAATATCAGGGTTCATAAAACCCATGATGCTTTCTTAAAATCTCGTCAAGAATTTAGCCAGCAAATCAGCGAATTGATTCAACTACAAGTAGCTTGTGCTGAAAATTTGCTAAGTGAATAAAGGTTGCTGTAGTTATTTTATTACCACCCAGATAATACTTGTTTAACGAACCACAAAGGGCACAAAGAGCGCAAAGAAAGAATTTGACTGGCAAGTTAGAAATATAGCACTTTATTTATCTCTTTAATATCTTTACTTCGTGTACTTCGTGTGCTTTGTGGTTCGTTCTTATTGCCCATTTTGCATTGTGTATTAATCAATTACTAATACTTGAGGTCTAACTACCGTGAAAACAGTAGATGCGGTACTAGGTAAACAAGAGAATGGTCTTGATTTTTATGGACAACCCTGTAACTTCAATCAGGTATGGAAAGGTTCCTTAGATTGCGTCACATTTGACCCTGACATAATCAAAGAAAAACTTCTATCTTTAGATAAACCTTGTTATATTGTTAGAGTTGACGGCAAAATTGGTGTCAGCAACGACGGTTATTTGTCTCCTCTTGATAATGGTAAAACAGGACAAATTGAACTGTTAACAGTGATTCCACCCATCAAGCTACAACAATTAGGAGACCCAAATTTTCTCTCTTTTCATGGCGTGAAATATGCCTATACCACTGGTGCAATGGCTGGTGGTATTGCTTCAGAAGAAATGGTTATTGCTCTCGGAAAAGAAGGAATTTTGAGTTCCTTTGGTGCAGGTGGTTTACCTCCAAATCGCTTAGAAATAGCTATTAACCGCATCCAGCAAACCTTGCCAAATGGCCCCTATGCTTTCAATTTAATTCACAGTCCGAATGAACCTGCAATTGAGCGTGGTGCAGTGGATTTATACCTCAAATATGGGGTGAGAACAATAGAAGCTTCGGCATTTTTGGACTTAACTCCTAACATTGTTTATTATCGTGCGGCGGGACTGGGTGTAAATGCAGCCAATGAAATTGAAATAAAAAATAAGGTTATTGCCAAAATTTCCCGTCGTGAAGTTGCTAGTAAATTTATGCAACCAGCGCCGCTAAGAATGCTCCAAGAACTGGTTGCACAAGGATTAATTAGTGAATTTCAAGCGAATTTAGCCGCTAAAATTCCCCTAGCAGATGATATTACAGCAGAAGCAGATTCCGGCGGTCATACTGATAACCGTCCTTTAGTTTGTTTGTTACCTTCAATTGTCGCTTTGCGGAATGAAATTCAGGCACAGTATAACTATGAAAAACCGATCCGAGTAGGAGTAGCAGGTGGAATTGCGACACCACAATCAGCTTTAGCTGCCTTTATGATGGGTGCTGCATATGTAGTGACTGGTTCAATTAATCAATCATGTATTGAATCTGGAAGTTGTCAGCACACCAAACAATTGTTAGCACAAGCAGATATGGCTGACGTGATGATGGCCCCAGCAGCAGATATGTTTGAAATGGGGGTAAAATTGCAAGTTCTTAAACGCGGTACGATGTTCCCTCTCCGCGCTCAAAAATTATATGAAATCTACAGGAACTATAACTCAATTGAAGAGATTCCTAACCAGGAAAGAGAGAAGCTAGAAAAACAAGTTTTTCGCAAGCCGCTTGCTCAAGTTTGGGAAGAAACTGTAACTTATCTATCTCAAAAAAATCCAGAAAAACTCGGGAAAGCTGTTAATAATCCCAAAATGAAAATGGCATTGATTTTCCGCTGGTATTTAGGGTTGTCTTCTCGCTGGTCTAATTCTGGAGAAAAAGGTCGAGAAGTAGATTATCAAATCTGGTGTGGCCCAGCAATAGGTAGCTTCAATGATTGGCTGCGAGGTTCCTATCTGTCAGATCCTAATAATCGCCGAGTAGTTGATGTCGCTAACCACATCATGATTGGTGCTGCATATTTATACCGGATTCAAAGTTTGAAAATTCAAGGACTGCAAATTCCGAATTATTACACTCAGTATTCCCCAGTTCATTCTACATTGGAAGTCTAAATATGAAGACAGCAAAAAAATCTTTAACAGCAGCAGAAATTCAAGCTTGGTTACTATCACATCTTGCTGAATTATTAAAAGTTGCACCCGACCAAATCGATACTGAACAACCATTAGATAGCTACGGTTTGGATTCTACCCAAGCGATGTTGCTTGTTACCAAAGCAGAGAAAATGCTAGGATTTAAAGTGGCTCCAACGCTGCTGTGGCATTACCCAACAATTGCATCGCTATCACAGCGTTTAGCTGAAGAATCTGAAGAATTATCATCAGATTTACAAGATACTGTTGCAGTTAAAAATGTAACTCCTGTCTTAGATTTAAGTGCTGAAGCTGTTCTCGATCCAAACATTCGTCCTGTATCTGGCTCTTTTGTGTTTAAAAACGAACCAGATAACATCTTTTTAACAGGTGGAACTGGCTTTTTGGGAGCTTTTTTAATCCACGAACTACTACAGCAAACTCATGCAGATATTTATTGCTTAGTACGTGCTGCTAATCCAGCAGAAGGTAAGCAAAAACTCAAGAAAAATTTGCAAAGTTATGCGCTGTGGGATGAACAATTCAGTTCAAGAATTATACCTGTTATCGGCGATTTGTCTCAGCCTTTGTTAGGGATTAGCAAAGAAGGCTTTGAAATGCTAGCTGCTAATCTTGATAGTATCTATCACAGTGCTGCAACGCTGAATTATGTTTATCCTTATTCAGCACTCAAAACTCCCAACGTTTTAGGAACGCAAGAAGTGTTACGCTTGGCAAGTATTTTTAAAGTCAAGCCTGTACATTATGTTTCTAGCGTCGCAGTTTTTGAATCGCCTTTTTATGCTGGCAAAGTTGTTAAAGAAGATGATAGCTTTGAGCATTGGCAAGGCATTTTTCTGGGTTATTCTCAAACTAAATGGGTAGCAGAAAAGCTAGTCACAATTGCTCGTAAAAGAGGGCTTCCTGTAACTATCCACAGACCACCTTTAATTGCAGGAGATAGCCAAACAGGTGTTTGCAATACAGATGATTTTATCAACTTGGTAATTAAAGGCTGTATCCAAATGGGATGTTTTCCAGATGTGGATTATATGTTGGATGCATCACCTGTAGATTATGTGAGCAAAGCGATTGTTTATCTATCTAAACAAAAAGAATCACTGGGCAAAGCTTTTCACTTACAGCATCCCGCACCTGTTCCGTTATCTAATTTACTTGAATGGATGCGTTCTCTTGGTTTTTCTATTCAAGTAATTCCCTACCAAGAGTGGCAAACAAAGTTAATTAACGATATCTATTCCGCAGATAATCCGTTATATACGCTACGACCTTTCTTATTGGAACGCTGGTCGGAAGAACAAATCACTATTCCAGATTTGTACTTGCAAACTAGAAGACCAAAAATCAATTGTGAAGCTACTTTGAATGCACTTGCTGGTAGTGGTATCGTTTGTCCGCCAATGAATACGCAATTGTTTATGACCTATTCTGCTTTCTTGATTCAAAATGGTTTTCTAAATGTTGCGTAGTACAGTATTGTACAAGTTCGTTCAGAACTAAAAGTATTTTTCGACCCCCCGCAACTTTACTGGGGGGATCTAATTTGTGGCAATAAATCATAGCTTTTTTAAACGCAGAGGAACGCGGAGTAACCGCAGAGGGGCGCAGAGTATTTAAAATTTAATTCGTTACGAATTTGTGTAATCTTGTACTTGGTAGATAAAACGTTTGTTAATTGGCAAATTTACTATTAACAAAAAATGTTGATAGCTGAATTGTAAGTTTAGGTTCGTTCAAATTCTTATCAATTCAAACTCAATGTTTGGTGGGCATATTTCATAAAAACCTCTCTAAAAGATACGCCCCTTGACAGATTGCAAGAAATGGAGATATCTCTAGCATGAACATGAAGGCATGAGATCTTCCGCTTCGGTTTTGGGCTTGCTTTTCTCATCTACTTTAAGCAGAATACTCGCAATATTCGTCAATTAATTTCTGGAATATTTGTTCATGAGATTAAGAACAAATACTCTTTGTTTTGACAAAGGATATCTAAATTTATGAATCTTAAAGACAAAACTATCCTAATTACGGGAATAGGTGGATTTATTGGCTTACGTACTACCGAATTAGCGATCGCCCGGGGAATGCATGTTAGAGGACTAGAAAATGATCCTAATAACGCAAAAACGGCGCAGAGTCTAGGTGCGAAAGTGATTGTTGGTAGCGTCTGCGATCCAATTGTTGCCCAAGAGGCTTGTCAGGGAGCGGACATTGTTCTGCATACAGCCGCCCTCGTTAAAGAAGGAGGATCGCTAGACGAGTTTCGTAATGTCAATGTTGGTGGCACCCTCAATATAGCAAGCGCAGCCAGAAATGCTGGTGTCAAGACTTTTGTTCACCTCTCCAGCGTAATAGTATATGGCTTCACCTATGCAAATAAAGTTACAGAAGAAGGGCCACTCCGTAGCGAGAATAATCCTTACTCTTTGACCAAAATAGAAAGTGAACAAGAAATATTGAAGCTGAACGCACCACCAGATTTTGGTGTCATTATTATTAGACCGACAGCTGTTTATGGGCCAAGGAGCAACCCTTGGGTGGTTCGTCCCCTTTCGCTAATGCGTCAAAGACGATTTGTGATCCCTGATGCGGGAGGGGGAGTGATGAATCACGTATATATAGATAATCTAATTGATGGAATCTTTCTCGCTATAGAAAAGGAAGCATACGGAGAAGCTTTCAATATCTCTGATGGACAGGAAACCTCTTGGAAAGAATACTACAAACGTTTGGCTGAAGTTGGAAATGTACCTGCGCCCTTGTCTCTACCAGCACCAATCGTCAAGTCTTTGATTCGGTTGGAGTGGTTAAGAATGAAAATTTTGGGTCAACAACCTGTTATTTTCCCAGCAGCTGTAGACTTTTCCACTAGCCCTCATGCTTATTCCATCAAAAAAGCGCAAACCCAGCTAGGATATGAGCCGAAAATAACTCTAGAAGAAGGTATGGAATATATACGGGAATGGCTAGACAATACAGATACCCAGGCATCAAATAACTGAAAGAAACTCTTGTGACATTAATATTGCCAGCACTTCAGATCTAACTCAAAACCTTCTACAGCAACTGCACCAACATAATTATCAGCAGGTAAAAGTTCTATCAAACTCCACTGTTCATCGGTGGTGAGTTTTGCTGGTTCTTCTGGAGTCAAGGAAATCTCTACTTGCTCCAGTTGAACTAGTCCCACTCCTGTTGCTTTTAAATAAGCTTCTTTACATGTCCAGTAGCGAAAAAACACCTTTTGCTGTTGTTGTGGAGGAAGCGATCGCACTACTGCATATTCTCTGGGTGAAAAGAAGCGTTTGGCAAGGGCTTCTACATCACTCACAGATCTGATGTATTCTATATCAACACCAATCACGCGGTTAATACTTACCGCACATACAGCTAAATCTTGAGAATGGGACAAGTTAAACGATAGCCCACTATGGATATAAGTATCACCTAATATTGGTTTGCCACGGGGTTCATATTCAAATCGCACCGCTTGTGGTTCAACACCCAAGTAGCGACCCAAGATAGCACGAAGGATTCCCCGGCCGGCGATAAAACGCTGCTGATGTTGCTGAAAATAAAAACGCCGAGCGCGAGCTATTTCGTCACTGGAGAGAGTAGCTTCTAAAGCTTGCAGTTCTGGTTCTGGTCGTTCAAGGTCAATTCGCCAGATATGAACATCATATGGCAACAATTTTAAATCAGTCGGTGCAGCTAGCCACATAAGATCTCATCTCCCACCCCAAAAACAATCTAGAAGTTGAGACAAGGGTTAAAGAAATTGTCTTTTCCTTTCCCCCTTATTGTTTAATCTTTCCCCCACCTCTTGCAAAAGTTACTTTTGCAAGAGGTTTAATCTTCTCCGGTTTTCAACCACTTTTGCAAGAGATATATTATCAGGACTTGCCAAAGGAAGGAGTCTCCGTAAATGCTTCGCAAATGTTTTCGCACAACCCTCCTAGCATGGCGGCAGTTAGTTAAAGAGAAAACTCGTTTGGCGATCGCAGTGGTAGGTATTGCCTTTGCAAACATTCTCATCTGTGCCCAGATGGGGTTTGAGGCTTCACTATTTGACAGTTCCACAGCACCACAAAGGGGTTTAGATGCAGATTTGGTGGTGGTGAGTTCCCATTTTAAAAGTGTATATTCAGTCAAAAATTTCTCCAGAGAGCGATTGTATCAGGCGTTAGGATTTGCAGAAGTGGAGTCGGTGAGTCCACTCTATATGGGTTACGGAAAATGGAGAAATCCGCAAACACGTCGCATACAATCTATTTTGGTGTTTGGTACAGATCCGAGAACCACAGCATTTAAATTTCCTGAAGTTCATCAAAACCGCAGTCAGCTGCAAAAGCTGAATACAGTGTTGTTTGACCAAGCTTCCATACCAGAGTTTGGGCCAATCGCGACTTTATTTCAACAGCAATCAACAGTGGAAACTGAATTAAATGATGTCAGTATCCGGGTTGTAGGTTTGTTTATCTTGGGTGCGTCATTTGGTGCCTATGGTAATGCTATTACCAGTGACTCAACCTTTTTACATCTATTCCCCGACCATCATCCCAATCAAATTCAAATCGGTCTGATTCAGTTGAAACCAGGTGCAGATGCACAACAAATTGCCAAAATTTTAACAGATGATTTACCTGATGATGTCATGATTCTCACAAAAGAGGATTTTGCACGGGTAGAAAAAGCTTATTGGGCAAAAACAACCCCCATAGGTTTTATTTTTGGTTTGGGTGTGATTGTCTCTTTCATTGTCGGCATTGCGATCGTTTATCAAATCATTTATGCCGATGTAGCCGATCACTTGCCACAATACTCTATGCTGAAGGCAATTGGATATAGCGATCGCTATTTAATAGTAGTTCTTATTCAAGAAGCTTTACTCCTAGCAGTGTTGGGTTACATACCAGGATTTATCGTTTCACTAGGACTTTATCAACTAGCAGCAGCGGCTACCATGCTGCCTATGTTTATGACTATTGAGCGGAGTGTAACTGTGTTTGTTTTAACAGTGGCAATGTGCTTGATTTCTACCGCTAGCACGATGCGAAAGCTGAATTCTGCCGACCCCGCCGACGTGTTTTAAAACATGAGGTAAAAGCAATATTCAAAATTCTCCCCCTCTCCCCCTTTCCCCATCCCCCCATCTCCCCATCTCCTCCTCGCCGCATCCTTTTGTTAATGTAAGTATGCGTTGTTAATTAGTCAAAATATCTTCGATACTATTATTGCTCTTGCGCCTCTGTTGGGTCTTCTTGGTACCGTCTTGGGATTAATTGCTTCCTTTGCTTCTTTAAATATTGGTGATGTCGGAGGCGCAAGAACAGCAGGTGTGACAGGTGGTATTAGTGAAGCTTTGGTTTCAACCGCATCGGGATTGGTAGTTGCTATTTTTACACTGCTATTTGCTAATAGCTTTCGAGGGCTTTACCAGCGTCAAATTGCACTGATTCAAGAATATGGCGGACAGTTAGAATTGCTTTACCGTCGTCGCTATGAAAGGGGAGATAAAACCTATGCACCTTCCCGATGAACCAGACTTGCCACCGCCTTAGTGGGGAAATAGGAAATTGCGAATAGCTAATAGGTGGTTTTCCTCTCTATTAGCTATTAGATATCTCTTGGCTTTAATAGTATTCTTAGATCACACACTAAAATTTTTGCGCTTTACTTTTTGAGGAAATACAGCATGACTATTTGGGTAAACGAGCAAATTGATCCTTCCGGCATGATTTATGCTTGTATAGCCTGCTGTAATGAGTCCCAAGCCAAAGATTGCCATGAGTCTTTTAAACAGAATTTGACTGAAACTCAAAAATCAGCTGGTTGGATAGCGCGATTGCGGACTGTTGATTCTTGGGATGATGTTCCAGTCAATGCTTTAAAACTTAATTAATTGGGTAGTGGTTAGTGGTTAGTGGTTAACTACTAACTACTAACTACTAACTACTAACATTCTTACTAATAGGTTAAGAAAATATAACAATAAGATTAAGAAATAATAAATATTTAACAATAGCTTCAAATAAACCTATCCAGTGCAGAAAATAGTTGATTTTTCTGAATCTTTAAGAGTTATCATCTATACAAAGTAAAAATTAAAAAACTTGAAAAAAACGACATAAGATTAGTGAACTATCCAACGCTTAATACTTCTGTTGTAGGCTATCCTATTAATTTGGTTGGCACAAGCGGACAAGCGGTTGAGATTTCAATTCATCCCCCGAGTCAGTACATTTGTGCTAACCGCGAACGGATATTACCAGATTGGAAAAATCAACTTTTTTTGTGGGTGGTGATTGTTTTACAAAAATCTAGATATGGAATGGTGGAAACTACGCCAGAAATTGAAGCAGAAAAACAATGGTTGCGAGAAAATTTTATGAGGTTTGGCTTTGATGTCGCCTTCAATTTACGCGATCGCAACTACCTCACAGACCTCATCGATCCCCGCACTGGCTATCCCTTGCTTTCTCGTCCAGGGATAATTCCCCATGACGACACAGCTGTTGTGAAAGCTTTACTTGGTTATCCAGTCATTCAAAATAAATGTCGCGTACTAATTCATCCCGAATGGGGAATGGCAGTTTATCCCAGTATCTTAATATCAGTAGCTCCCCCAATCATCATCGAATCGGCCATCAGAAGTATAGCTCCTTTGCATGGTTGGAAGGAGGAAATGAGTTAAGTAGATCGGCACAATTAAAGTTAACTCGTGAAGACCGTCATTTGTCATTTGTCATTGGTAGGGGTTTCAGGTATATTTACTTTTCGTAACATAGTTATGTTTATTTCCACCCACCTACTTAGTGGTTGGTGGTTGGTGGTTGGTGGTTGGTGGTTGGTGGGCTTTCAAAATTTTTTTGAGCCGCCATGGTAACACAAAGACCTTGTGCTTAAAGCTAAATTGTTTACGTAGCAAGGCTTTAAGACCTCTTTTGTAAATTTGCACTGAGGGAAGTTCAGTTTGAGGTATGAGTGCGATCGCAAAGTGCAGTAAAAGATACTTGATAGGGATACTAAACCGCTGTTATGCGATGCACTTCCTGATTAGCGATCGCCTTTTGAGGAAAACTTTTCAATTTAACTGAACATTGGGTTACGCAAAAACCTTTTTGACCTCCCACGTCTAGCTGTTGTCCACAATCGGAGAAATTATACCGATTCAAAAAATGTTTAAGGGCAGATAACCCCACCCGGAGTGACGGACTCTCAGAGAACTCGCGCTTAGGGTTGGGGAGGCGTCTTATCTATGTGTTGCATTCTTTTTCAAATTGGTATTAACCCTGTTTTGTCACTTTTGCAGTGGCAAAATTTTACGAAGACTTACTTCACAAGGGTTAAAGACATTGAACTCTTCTATCATTCCGGGAGCGAGTCAACGCTCTCAAAGCTTTACTGAATAGAGGTTTCATTGACAGAAGCAGGTTAACTACTTTGCATCTACACACTCTAGTTGATTTGTCAACACCTTCTACTGGGCTAGAACTCTAAAACGTCGATTCAGTATTCAGAAATTGTCTTTATGGCTGAGACAAGGAAGAGGGGGGAACCGGAGGTGGGTAGTTGGGGAGTTGGGGAGAATCTAAAACAGGACTCTCCGCATCACCCCATTGCCCCCCAACCCCACAAAGTGGGCACCCCTAGCCCCTCATCACCCCATCCTTCCTTGTCCTCCTTCCCTTGTCCTTCTTTTCATTTGAAGATTACTGAATCGGTGTTCTAGCCGTCGATCAATTTCACTCCCGGTATTGGATTGACTATATATTGATGTGACTTTGATATAGAGTTAAATCAATGCTTATCCATTGAAAATGGAATAAAACCTTATAAAAAAGAGGTGCAAAAATAGGTGAAAATACTTGTTGGGAGTGGCTTTTACGTCAGACTCACGATTGAGCAGCGTCAAATGAAACACGCAAGGTATTTTACCGTGCGGCCAAGGGCTGGTTAAGTATGAGCGAATATGAGGTGCATGATGAAACTAATCTCAAACGCCATTGGATTCTTGTTTTTTGTGCCTACAGTTTTATTCATTGGCATCAGTTGACCGGAGGTTTTCGACGACAGTGGGCGACTAAACCTCTCATAACCTTTGTTGAGGCATTGAAAACCTTCCGTACAGCTGTTGGATTTCGTTTCATCCATTGGTTAAATACCCACATCGATGTATTTGCTGCTCACAGCGCTAAGTCTGGCTATATTTGGGCTTAGGAATTTTCAAAGTACCACAGAAATAGTGTATTTTTTCAAAGAAAATTACGATCAACCCTTACCCAACAGGCAATTCCCGTGTTAGAAGCATTCATATTCGCAACAATATTGTGCGGGTTTTTCGGCATCATCCTTAAAAAGAACCTTGTTATGAAGATCATCTCTATGGATGTCATGAGCACGGGGGTTATCGCCTATTACGTGCTGATTGCATCGCGAGATGGTTTGTTCACACCTATTGTTTCAGATGTCAAAAATGGCGCTTACTCCGATCCGGTTCCCCAGGCAGTAATATTGACGGCGATTGTGATCGGCTTTTCGATTCAGGCCTTAATGCTGGTCGGTGTCATGAAATTGGCGCGGGATAATCCGACATTAGAAACCAACGAAATCGAGAAGAACAATACGCCATGAGTACCCTTACGATTGCTTGGATCGGACTCCCGTTTTTTGTGGGATTCGTAATTTATCTGCTCCCTAAACTGGATCGCTACCTCGCACTGGGGATGGCTTTTGCTTCTGCTGGATATGCCTTGCAGCTATTTGCCGAGCGAGCGCCACTGACACTGCAATTACTAGATCATTTCGGCGTCACATTAGTAGTCGATCAGTTGAGTGGCTACTTTATATTAACAAATGCGCTGGTAACTGCCGCGGTCATCCTCTACTGTTGGCACAGCGGTAAGACGGCTTTTTTTTATGCACAGACCATAATTCTGCATGGCAGCGTTAATGCCGCGTTTGTCTGCTCGGATTTTATCAGTTTATACGTGGCATTAGAGGTGATCAGTATTGCCGCGTTTCTCTTGATTGCCTATCCCCGCACCAATCGGTCGATTTGGGTTGCTTTGCGCTATCTGTTTGTCAGCAACGTGGCAATGCTTTTTTATCTGGTTGGCGCGGTGCTGGTCTATCAGACGCATCATTCATTTAGTTTTGCAGGTTTGCGCGGGGCACCTCCGGAGGCGCTTGCCCTCATCTTTCTGGGACTCTTAGTCAAGGGAGGGATCTTTGTATCGGGATTGTGGCTACCGTTGACCCACTCCGAATCGGAAACGCCGGTGTCGGCTTTGCTGTCGGGAATTGTGGTCAAAGCTGGTGTCTATCCATTAGTGCGGTGTGCGCTGATGGCGGATGAAGTTGATCCGATCGTCAGGATATTTGGAGTTGGGACGGCGCTGCTGGGAGTGTTCTATGCAGTCTTTGAAAAGGATACCAAGCGGATGCTGGCGTTTCACACGGTTTCGCAGTTAGGCTTTATCCTTGCCGCACCTAAAGTGGGTGGCTTTTATGCACTGACGCACGGTCTGGTCAAATCCGCGCTCTTTCTGATCGCGGGTGCCTTACCGAGCCGAAACTTCAAGGAACTGCAACAGAAGCCGATCGATACCGGGATCTGGGTTGCTCTGGTTATGGCCAGCTTCTCGATCTCAGGCTTTCCCATGTTGTCTGGCTTTGGGGCCAAGGTGTTGACAACGAAGAATTTGCTGCCTTGGCAAGCGATCGCCATGAATGTTGCGGCCCTGGGAACGGCAATATCGTTTGCCAAATTCATCTTTCTGCCCCATGAGAGACGAGAGGGACAAAAGGATGTACGACCTGGTTTCTGGGCAGCGACGATCTTGTTGATCGGTGGCCTCATTTTGGCAAATGTTGTGTATTTTGAGGCGTATACCGTCGCGAATATTACGAAACCACTCGCCATCATCGGCGTTGGCTGGGTGGCGTATTTTTTGATTTTTCGACGGTCAGTACTCAAGCTGCCGCGTGTACTTGAGCAATTTGAGCATCTGATCGGTGTAATGAGTCTGATGTTGATCCTACTCTTCTGGATGGTATTTCCATGATTGGGTATTTGAATCTGATATTGCGACTGGCCATCTGGTTTCTGCTCACCGCCAACCTGAGTGTGGCAAATATCATCATCGGCGTCAGCGTCGCACTCCTATTGCCGCACAGACATAAAGCCACAGGAGCATTGAAGGATTGGCTGCGGGCACTGGGTGAGGTGATCGTGGCAATTCCGCAGGCGTATATTGAGGCATTTGAAATCATCCTCCGTCCCCATAACGAAGAAGATGTAACCTTGGAACGAGTCCCACCACGACGGACACCCGGTCTTATATTCTTGGATGTATTTATAATCACCTTTACGCCCAAGACCATTGTCTTGAAATACCACGAAGAAGGCTGGTACGAAGTGCATCGAGTGCGACGGAGGAAAAAGACGTGAACCTGGTACTGATAGCAATGATTTTGGCACTGCTCATCCCCATGTACGAGGCATGGCAGGATGATGATATCTGGCAAACGATGTTGGCTTTTGCCAGTATCGCCACCAAGACATCAGTCATGATCCTGGTCGTATCCGTCTTGCGGGATGATTGGATGATCGGTGTTGTCGGGGTAATTATCCTGAGTGTGGGAAATGCCGCATTGATGCTGCTGGCCCATGTGATCAAACGAATGAATGATGGATTGAAGAGTGATATATGATCGACGTATTTAGTTATGCTTGCATAGGTCTAGGAATCTTCTTCTGGTTTTGGGGCACTTTTCCCTTGCTGGGCAAGCGATCGGTCTTGTTTAAATTGCATAGTCTTTCGGTTGCCGATACCCTCGGTTCGATCAATATCGTGATTGGGCTACTTTTAAGGATACCCAGTGAATGGCCGTTACTTATCCTCGCCATTATCTCCTTGGCGATCTGGAATACAGTACTCGGGTATGTATTGGCATACTGTTCCAGCAGCGGAGGTAGCAATGGCTGATAGCTATATCTATGTCATCATCGCCCTGCTGCCGTTGGCTGCGTCCATGCTAGTACTTCAGGTCAATCCATACCATGCCCTGGTAATCCGCGGCATCCTGGGAGCGATGGCGGCATTGGTATATGAGGTTTTGGGGGCACCGGATGTTGCTTTGACCGAAGCATTGGTGGGTACCATGCTCGCGATTACTCTCTATGCGATTGCGGTGCGTTCATCGCTGGTCATGCGTCTTGGCGTGATCAAAGACGAGTCGATCAAGGCAGATGACGATCGCCTTTTTGGGCAACTGATGAATGAGTTACGAACTATTTTTGGCAAACGCCACATGCGTCTTGAGTTAGTGACCTACACAAATACGCAGGCTTTGCACCGGGCGCTGATGGACAAAGAAGTCCATGCGATCTGTGCCCCATCGGAATACAGCGATGAATATGGTGATGTGCCTGGAGATGAAAAGCAACCCTATCAAACTGCGACCAGGGTTCAACGCATCTATGAAATCATGCAAAGCGAACTTTCATCACCAGGGACAACCCTAACCTATGTAAGTACACCAGACTCAGGAAAGAAGCATCCATGAAATGGCTATATATTATAGCAGGGATAGCGCTGTACGTCAAAATGCTTGTCATCCCCAACCCAGCACCGGACTTGTCGATCTCTATCGTCGAGTCGGTTGTACGTGATAGTGGGGTGCCTAATGCAGTTTCGGGTATCATTTTCAGGAATCGTCTGTACGATACTATCTTTGAAGTAGTGGTATTTACAATTGCGATCTTGGGTGCCAATTTTCTGCTGGCGGATGAAAAACCGTCCTGCACGATCTATCAGTTCACAGATCAGCCATCCATTGTGCTGGCGCGCCTGGGAGCGACAATTACCGCGTTGGTGGGTATCGAACTAGCGATTCGGGGGCATTTGAGTCCGGGCGGTGGTTTTGCGGCCGGGGTGGCGGGCGGAACGGCGATCGGTCTTGTTGCGATTACCTCATCATCGCAGTGGATGCAGGCGCTCTACAAGCGCTGGCATGCCGCTACATGGGAGAAGGTTTCGGTTCTTATTTTCATTGTCCTGTCAGTTATCACTCTGGCGGGAGGGGAATTACCGCACGGAGAGTTAGGCGCACTGGTCAGCGGGGGGATTCTCCCCATTCTCAACATCCTGGTGGCAGTAAAAGTCGCATTGGGGTCGTGGGCGGTTGTTTTGATTTTTATTCATTATCGGGGATTGTTGTGAGAGATGTGAGGTTGGGGATTGGGGATCGGGGATCGGGAATTGGGGATTGGGAATAGGTAAAATTATGAGTGACGAATCCTGAATGCTGAAAATTTCATAATTCATAATTCATAATTCATAATTTTTATGCCCCAGTCCCCCATTATGCCGTTACAGCCGCGATCGCCTTGTCAACAAGTTGCAACGCCGTATCTACTTCTTTTTCTGTCACAATCAAAGGTGGTACGAACCGGATCACCTTGGTGCCAGCCGGCACGAGTAATAAACCCTCATTAATTGCAGCTTTAACTACATCAGCGGCAGTAATTTCAGCATCTGCTTTTAACTCCATGCCGTTGATTAAACCCCAGCCGCGTACTTCGGTGATGTGATGGGGATATTTGGCTGCGATCGCCCTCAACCCAGATCGCAATTGCTCACCCCTCTGCTGTACGTTCTCTAAAATATTCTCTTTCTCCAATGTCTGGCAGACAGCGAGAGCAACGCCACAAGCAAAAGGATTACCGCCAAAGGTGCTAGCATGTTCTCCTGGTTGGAAAACATCGCAGAATTTTTTACACATCATTGCGCCAATGGGAATACCACCGCCTAAGCCCTTGGCACTGCTGAAAATATCCGGCTCAACACCAAGATGTTCGTAACCCCATAACTTGCCACTGCGTCCCATGCCGACTTGCACTTCATCGAAAATCAGCAGTACGCCCGTTTCATCACAAATTTGTCGCAGTTTCTGGAAGTAGGCCACATCCCCCGGACAAACACCCCCTTCTCCCTGCAATGGCTCGATCAAAATCGCCGCGACGCGGTAATCACCTTCATCCAACTCACTAATCGCTGTTTCTACCGCCGCAATATCGTTATAAGGTACGTAGTGGAATCCGGGTACTAATGGATCGAAATTTTTTTGATACTTGGGTTGTGCTGTGGCGGTAATCGTGGCTAAAGTTCTGCCGTGGAAACTAGAGTGAGCCGTTAAAATAATCGGTTGTTCAATTTCCAACACTGTATGCGCGTATTTGCGCGTAAGCTTGATGGCAGCTTCGTTTGCCTCCGCCCCTGAGTTGCAGAAAAATACGCGATCGGCGCAGGAATGCTCAACTATCCACTTTGCCAATTCTCCCTGTTCGGGGATGTAGTACAAATTAGAAACGTGATGCAGTTTTTGAATTTGACGTGTGACTGCTTCCACCATCGCTGGGTGGGCGTGTCCCAAGGTGCAAGTGGCAATTCCTGCTACAAAGTCGAGATATTCTCGCTCCTCGGTATCCCAAACACGACATCCCGCACCCCGTTCTAAAGCTAGGGGAAACCGCCCATAGGTAGACATGACAGCTGCATCGAAGCTATCAGCATCAAAGGGGCTAGATGACACAGAACCTGACTCTGAGGTAATGAGGTGTTGTTGAACAAGAGTTTCTAGGCTCACTGCTTTGCTGCTCCATTAAACTAATACAACACGCAGTCGTAAATGCTGATATCAAGCGGCATCTTTTTGCGATCGCCGCAATTGCCATAAATCTGAGAACTAGGACTATAGACCTTACCAAAAATCTCATGCCACTCAAGCAACATCGCCTCTTGAGTGGCATAAGAATAAATTCGATAGGTGTAGTTCATGACCAGCATGAAAATACTTTACCATAAGTGACAAGTTATGGTAGTTGCCCTCACCCCCGATCCTAGAAAACTAATTCAGTAATCTTCAAATTGGAGACAAGGCAGACAAGGAGGACAAGGAAATAACGCTTTTCCCTTTAACCTTTACCCTTTAAGCGACCAACACCCGTTAATTTTGGGTTGGCGAAGTATTAATAGTTCATCTTAAGCTGACACTCGGTTATCCTCAAAACGAGTGGCGGTGGTGAAATATAGTGTACTCAACTCTGGAACAAAAATATCAACGTATCCAAAAAGAGTTAATGGCAGGGGCGGTTGCTCTCGGCGGTGTATTCCTCATCGGTACTGTATGGTATCGCCTAGTGGAAGGCTGGTCATGGGAAGACGCAGCATATATGACGATCATCACTTTAGCGACTGTTGGCTATGGTGAAACACGACCACTAGAAAGCAGGGGGCGACTGTTTACAATAGCCCTGATTGTAATGGGTGTAATCAGTATTGGTTACATCGTGAACCGATTTACAGAAGCCGTAATTCAAGGCTATTTTCAAGAAGGAATTCGACTACGACAGGTGCGGCGCGCAATGGAATCTTTATCAGGGCACTATATCATTTGTGGATATAGTCGGACTGGTCGTCAAATTGCCAAAGAATTTCAGGCAGAAGCCGTTTCTTTTGTAATTATTGACTCCGACGTGGAATCTGTGCGAAAGGCACAAGAACTAGGTTACACCATATACCAGGGTGACGCCACTTTAGATGAAACGCTGATCAGGGTAGGTATTGAAAGGGCAGCTTGTATAGTAGCAGCCCTACCTTCCGATGCGGAAAATTTATATACAGTTCTTTCGGCAAAACATCTGAATCCTGGAATTCGAGCGATCGCCCGAGCAAGTACAGAAGAAGCGTTACAAAAGTTACAACGTGGTGGTGCAGATGCTGTGATTTCTCCTTACATCACCGGCGGTAAGCGGATGGCAGCAGCAGCACTCAGACCCCAAGTTATGGACTTTGTCGATGGAATTATCTCAGGTGCAGACCGACAGTTATATATGGAAGAATTTTTACTCGACCGAAATATTTGTCCGGTTGTGGGTCAAACTTTAGGACAAGCAAGGTTACGAGCGCAAACAGGCGCATTGATTCTCGCTGTCCGTCGCGTCGATGGCACCCTGATCGGTGGCCCCACTCCTGACACAGTATTTATGCCAGGAGATGTATTAATTGCGATGGGTACACCTGAACAACTACGTGCTCTCAACCAGCTTCTTGGGCCAATTGGTTCCAAGCAATTGCGAAGACCAAAGAAGAGTTAGACACAAGCAAGAAGAATATTTTTACCTAAAAGTAACGCGGCTACCATCATTGATTTGTTCACTGGGATGGAGAATGACTACTTCACCTTCCTTAAGTCCTTGCCGAATTTCAGCTTCAAAATCACTGCGCTGTCCGATTTCAACCAAGCGACGAGCAGCTTTACCATCTTTGACTACAAAGGTACACCAAGATCGATCGCAGCGAAAAAGTGAACTCAACGGTATCTTCAGCAGATTTTTACTATCCCAAATCACAATTTGCACATCGACACGGTAAGCATCACCGAAGGAGTGAGGTGTATCAACAAAATCACCAATAACGTTGACGCGTTGCTCCTCAACTCCCAGGGCAGAAACTTTAGTAAAAGCTGAAGGTTCCACTAGTCGCACTTTCGCCAGAATTGGCTGAGTATCGCTTCCCCGGTCAATTAAAATAGTATCCCCAGGCTGAATTTTCACAGCATCGCTGGAAAGCACGTCAATTACTAGTTCCAGCTTGGAGACATCACCTATTTCTAACAGAGGTGTGCCAGATGTAACATATTGGGCACTTTTCTGGAGTATCCGCAGAACTTGACCACGCACAGGGGAGCGAATGTCAGTACGGGCTGCTTCATCCTTTAGCTTCGAGAGTTCCGCCTCTACGCTGGCAATCCGGGCATCGTAAACCTTGAGCAAATAATCTGGGTCACTCTGTTGTTGTTGTAAGACAGTTAGGGCTGCCTGTGCTACCTGAACTTCCGCAGTAGCAGATTTTGCTTCCAGCTTTGCTGCTTCTAGTTCTTTGGCTTTGGTAGTTTCATTCAGTTCTGCAATTTCCCGGTCTTTGCGGGGAATCACCCCAGCCGCTTGCAGTTCTTGGGCACGTTGACTATCCCGTCGGGCTTGTGCCAGTGCTGCCTGGGCTTGTGCTACCCTTGCCTCTGCCTGACGCTGGGCGGCAAGCGCTGCCTGGATGCGCTTTTGTGCCTGTTCTAAGGTTGCCTGTTTGGGTCGCTGTGTTGCTACTCCTTCTCGCTGTGCCTGCCATTCTGCTAGCCTTGCCAAGGCTTCTTTGACTGAAGCAGTTAGGGGAAGCGGGTCAATGCGGGCAACTAAGGTTCCTTGCTCAACTTTATCGCCTGCATCTAGTTCAATCCGGGCAAGGCGACCATCAACGGGTGCTGAAACCACAAAGCGATCGCGCACCCGAGTTTTGCCTTCTGCATTTACTGTTACTCGCAGTTCGCCACGAGTAACGCGCCCGGTGTCTACTGGAATGGGAGCAGGACGAAATGCCCAAACAACCAGTGTGAGGGTAGCAAGGGCGATCGCACAATAGACAAACAACTTTCGCGAAAATTTCGGCAAACGCTTCCTCAAGCCCTCGGTATCTTTAGTTGGTTTTTGGTCAGTTGCTTGCTTAGGTGATGGTAATAGCTTCATGTGTCCTTACTCCGTAGTTTTGAGGACAGCGATGAGATCGAGGTGAGTTAGCTGGCGGCGGACAATTAGTCCAGAAACAATAGCCGCGATCGCCACCACAACAAAAGCAAACGCAAAAGTCGCCCTCGTCACAATCAAAGGGAAGCGGTAAAGTTCCGAGTTGTAGGCAAAAGACATCAAAGCACAAAAACCAAACCCAATTGCAAACCCCAGAGGAATTGCAGCCATCGTCAAAACTGCCTGTTCGCCCAAGAGAATGACTGCAACCTCTGCTTGAGTGAAACCAATTACACGCAGTGTAGCCAGTTCCCGACTGCGTTCTGACAAAGCAATGCGGGCAGCATTATAGACTACTCCAAAGGCGATAATACAAGCAAAAATTACCAATACAGTAGTGAAAATACTGAGGCTGCCAGCGATGGTTTCTTGAAAGCGGGCGATCGCTGTCGTTCGCACAGAAACACCTGTTACCGCAGGTGTCCGTTTTAGCAGCGCATATAACTTATCAATTTGCAACGAGTCAGCAGCCAGATATGCCCCAGAGACAGTTCCCCCTTCACGCATCAACCGATTCAATGCATGGATATCCATGTATGCTGCAACACCAATCAGTTCATCCACCAACCCAGCTACAGCAACACTGCGGGTAGGTCTAGCTCCCTCTAAGACTTCCACCGTCAAGACATCGCCTGGTTTAACTTCCAGAATTTCCGCTAGTTTTGTTGTCAGCACGACCCCATCAGGTGGTAAATAGACAGTATGCAGTGTCTTATCCACCAAGCGGCGCAGTTCTCCTGTTGGTTCCAGCCCTGTCAGGGCAATTCGGTATGTGCGATGTTCAAAGCGCAACCTGGCTGGCACTGCCCGGAATGGTTCGGCTTGCAAGACACCAGGCAGATGATTGACTTCATACCGCACCCGAGAGGGGCGCGGCTCATTGAAGACAATCGTCACATCCTCACGTTGGACATTGCGGAACTGCACATCAATCATGTGTTGCATAGCATCGCTAAAGTAGCGACCGACAACCAGCATGGCAACGGCAAGGGCTATCCCAAGAGTAGACAAAAAAGCTTGTACTGGTTTCCGTTCCAGATTTCGCAGTATCATCCGACCCACTGGTGAGAGCAAATCTTGAAATCCCATACGTTCGATGATGGTGGGGCGAAAGTGGGCGGGTGGTTCGGGACGCATCGCTTCAGCAGGAGGTAGAGAAACCGCCTTTTGCACAGACATGAAAGCACCAATAACAGCAGCGCCACCACTAATAAAAATTGCCCCCATCACTTGAGCTATACCAAATTCATAGCGGAGTACGGGAAAGGAGAAAAATCGGGTATAGTTATGAGTGACCGCAACACCAAACCACAATCCCAAGGCAGTGCCAAGTGCTGCACCGATGAAAACAATCGCCAGCACAAACTTGAGATAGTGCCAGCCTATGCTCAGATTGTTGTAGCCGAAAGCCTTCAATACGGCGATTTGGTCGCGCTGGGTAGCGATGAGGCGAGAAAGCAAGATGTGCAGTAAAAATGCCGCGATACCAAGAAAAATAGACGGTACTATCGTTGCAGTTCCTTGCAATTGGGTAATTTCTTCCGATAAAAAGCGGTTAGAAAGCTGGTCTTTGCGTCCGTAGGCACCAAATCCGCCATACCTTTCCAGAAATTGATCGAGCCGGAAGATAACATCTGCTTCTATTGCCCCTCGCATCAGCGTCAGCGTCACATCATTAAACGCCCCATCCATATCAAAGGCTGTTCCCAAAGCATCACGTCCCATCCAAAAAACACCGAAGCGTTGATTATCGGGGAAAATATCGCCCGTTCCCTGGATGGCGTAGACATACTCTGGTGAAAGCGCTATCCCCACAATCCGCAACTTTTGCCAGCGTCCGTTAATGACTGCACCTATGGTATCACCTAAATCTAGTCGATGGGCTTTGGCAAAGTTTTCACCGATCAATACTTCATCATCTCTATCTGGCTGGATGTAGCGCCCCCGTCGGATGAAAAGGTCGTTGAGCATCGGCATTTGCCGCTCTGGTATAGATATTAACCGTCCTGTGGCTGGTTCACCTCGTCCGGCAATGTCGAGGCTGACATCTGCTACTACCCGCGTTTGCACCTGCACCACTCCTGGAATTGACTCTATTTGCGGCTTGAGGGATTCTGGAGCGCGTTTGAGTTGGGCGAAAACTTGGGCAAAGCGATATTGCTCGTAATAGTTTGCCTGGGAAAGTTTGAGGGATTCGTAGGCACTCAGCATTGAGACAAAGCTAGCAATTCCGCAGGCGACAACCAAGGCTATGGCTATCATTTGACCGCGCATATGCCAAAGGTCACGCAGGAGTTTTTGATCGAGGGCTTTCATAACAGTTGTCGCCTCATCAATCCCGCTCAGGGATTGCTCACCTTTATATAGAGGTTAGGCAAGAAAGTTGAGGAAGTTGTGAGAGTTTGGGAAGATAAAGGCGATCGCCAGAACTTATTAGCAACGCCAGCACAATGTAACAAGCCTCTGAAACAACATAGACGCCCCAACGGCTTATCGTCAGACATCGCCCTTCTAGTTCACAAGTGCATTAGCGAAGCTATCCCAAGGGATAGCAACTTACTCGATGAAAGGGGCGATCGCATCTGGAAAGCTCTTTCTATTGCAAACCTCTTTCCACAATTTCTCGAATTTCTCTGACGAACTCAGCGGGAGTCTGGATAATTATACCACTCTGGGCGGCGACTTCGGGAGTAAAATCTTTAGTGTTCAAGCTTAATAGACGGTCAACTTTTGCCAACACAGCAGCAGCTAGAATTGGCGCATCTTTGGCTTCGATAAGCGCTGTCCATCCAGTCGATTCTGCCAAGGGTGGGTTCGGTTGAATTTTGGGGTTGATAGCTGCCAATAATTGCGTGAAAATTGGCAACGCAGCAGGTAATTTTTTACTGAGGTTGCGTTGGCATTCTTCCAGAACTTGCTCGGATACAACTAGCTGGAAAAGACCAATCTCAGCCATAGTTAGCACAGCACGGCTAGCCCCTGTACGCGAAGCTGCTCCAGCAATCAGAACGCTAGAGTCGGCAAAAACTTTACGCATTTTGCTGCCGCTCTTGCCAGATTGCCTCGCGTTCTATTTCTAGCCCCTCTAGCAAATCGCTGAGGTCTAAACCTACATTTTCCATAAGGGTTGCGATTTTGTCTGCGAGTTGAGGAACTTGGGGTTGTTTGGGAGTGAGCAAAACTAAATCGCCAATTTGCAGAAGTATCAGCGTATCACCTTCAGTCAGGCTGAGATAATCCTGTACGGCTTGCGGGATAATAATTTGCCCTTCTTTTTGCAGGCGAATAGGGAAGGCTCTCATCTCAACATTAGTATTTTCTGATGTAGAAGTCACAAAGTTCAAACCTTTCAAAAGGAGTGTATTTGCCTATTTTAAGAAAATAGGGCGGGCGATCGCTTTTGGTGGTTGATGTTGGATGGCGGCGAGCGCCATAACTTATCGACAACGCCAGCACCAAAGGTCACGCAGAAGTTTTTTAAAAAGTTAACACCTTATCGGCATCAACTGTCCATTGCGTAAGCTGACTCATGGTGCCGTTTTCAATGCCATCAATAAAGGTTATTCATCTGCTTTGTCCAAAAACATCTCGCATTTCATTGTGACAGGTAGCAGACAAAGTTGAATTTCTGTCCTACAAATAGCTTGAAATTGCACAACTTCTACCACTAATCAATTACCCTTAAACGAATCACCTTACCGATCGCTTCCAAATTAATTTGACACTAAACACCAACCGAGCTGATGAACTTGCTCTTGCACTACTATTCCAACTAAACTAGACTTAGTCTACAAACTTAGTTTTTAAGCTCGTGGAAACCGTAAATATCCATCAAGCTAAAACAAATCTTTCACGGCTTTTGTCGCGAGTGGAACTTGGAGAAGAAATCATTATTTCAAACCGAGGCGTTCCAATCGCAAAGCTAGTTCCGTTTCGCACCTCATCAAATCGACGAGCTAGTTTAGGGCAAGATCGAGGGCGTTTCATCGTGCCAGAAGATTTTAATGCTCCTTTGCCGGAAGAGATTTTGGCAGCATTCGAGGGTGGCCAGGAGTGAGACTCTTGCTGGATACACAGTGCTGGTTGTGGTGGTTTGCCCAACCAGAGTGTTTGAATGAAGAGGCGATCGCCCACATTGCCGATGAAACCAACGAATTGTGGTTCTCTGTTGCCAGTATCTGGGAAATGAGCATCAAAGTTGCGATCGGAAAGTTGCCGCCAATGCAGTTTTGAAACAAGCAGGACTGCCGAAAGCGTTTTAATCTTTATTACCACTCCAATTGTGCAGGTGCAACCTTACTCTCATTACACTGCACGCTTGCAATCTGACCGCTTCGCATCGTCACTACTCGGTCAGCCATCGCAGCGATACCAGCATTGTGCGTAATTACCGCAGTTGTAGTACCTAGTTCTCTGTTTACCTGTTCCAACGCTTCCAACACCAGTTTGCCCGTCTGGAAATCCAGCGCCCCTGTGGGTTCATCGCACAGCAGCACTTCAGGACGCTTGGCAATAGCGCGGGCGATCGCTACCCGTTGCTGCTCACCACCTGACAATTGTGCGGGAAAATGATTCAGGCGATCGCCCAACCCCACTAACTCCAATGCTTGTTCTGGACGCATCGGTTTGCGAGCAATCTCGGTCACCAAAGCTACATTTTCTTTGGCTGTGAGGCTGGGAATCAGATTGTAGAACTGAAAGATAAAGCCAACACAGTTGCGACGAAAGCGAGTGAGTTCTGCTTCACTGGCATGGGTCAAGTCACGGTTGCGAAAAAATACATGACCGCTAGTCGGTACATCTAACCCACCCAAAATGTTCAACAGGGTTGATTTACCACTACCTGAAGGCCCTAACAATACCACAAATTCTCCCTCATAGAGGTCAAGGTCAATCGACCGGAGGGCGTGAACCTCTACCTCACCCATGCGATAGACCTTGGTGATTCCATGAATATGAAAGACCACTCCCGATGGTGCTGTAGTATCTGGGTAGGATTTTAGTATTTTGCCAAGTTTATTCTTCACTATTTTGCCTAGACAGTTTGGATATCGGCTAGCTTCACCGACGGCAGGTAAAGTATAACTCAGCATCAGCATCTACCGACCGTCCGATGCAAGCGTTTGTTCGACCGCGATCGCATTTCAAGGCTCGCTTTATTTGGGACATCACTCCAGTGATGCTTGTGCAAAGGCAGTATGATTGGGCAACATCATCTGCCAGTCACGCAGGGTCTCCACATCAGCTATAGGGTTAAGAAATTCTCCATCAAGCAGGTGCCCTCCTGCTTTGCGATCGCTCGTAATGAAATGAAAGTGATAGCCTGCCACATTCACACTTTTGAGATATTGCGGCAGCCGAAACCCCACTAAAGTACCCCGCACATCTCGCAATTCAAAAACACGCTGCTGCTGACTAACCACATTACTTAATGGGGGATAAGGAAGTGTTTGTTTGGGTACACTCCTCACTTTCAAATAAGGAAAGGTGCCTTGAATGCGAATCGCGTAAGGCAAGTTCTGCGTTGGCAACCGTTCGCCGATCTGCTGCTGCAATTCCTGATAGGTCAAAAGTCCAGTCAGACGAAGCGATCGCTCTCTACGGAAAAACGTAACAGCAGAAAATGGCGTTTTCACCTCATCTGCAACGGGATAAGCAACGCCATCCACTTTGATTTGATAAAACTTGCCATTGAGAACAACCATCTCTCCATCCAATCCCTCGAAGGTGCCCAACCCAAAGTTTCCATGCTGTTTAAGTTCAGCTAATGTTGTGGCTCCTTCATACACCCCAACGTTTAAGGCTCCCAAGGTAGAAACCTGAAATCCTGGATGGGGCTGGAGAATTTGTTGGGAATAGGCAGGTAACACACTAACTACAAGGGCAATGAGCAATACCGCAAACCATAAATACCGTTTTAGCTTCACTATCCTTTTCCTCAGCACAAGATAAAACCTTGAACCAAAGTATCTCTTCACCAATAACTTAAGCAATCGACTAGTTAATAGTGAGACAACAGTTTGAGGAACTTGTGAAGAAAATTGGTTCAAACTGACAGTTACAGTTCCACTGGATGTTGTCCATAGAATGGCAGTGCTTCTGACCAATGGGGACGCTTTCCTTGTTGCCATTCTATATACGCCAGCTGCAATATACTTGTCACCGTCGCAGCTAATCCAGATTTGGCTTCAATTAACCGATAATTGTTATTCCAACTTGCTAACTTTTCCTGCCATGCTTCTGGCATCAACACAGTATCTGGTAATAAGACTTTGAGTCCGGAAGCATCAGGTGCAAGTTGATAAATAGCGGCGAAGATTTGACCCCGTTGTGCTGGCATTTGCACGGCAATAGCTCGATCCCCCCTAGCCCCCCTTTGTAAGGGGGGAACATAGTCCTTTTCAAGGGGGATCTGCGGGATATATTCTGACCACGCTACCGCCGCTAATGTGGAAATAGCAAATACAGGAATATCTAACTGTTGCCCTAAAGTCCTAGCAGCAACAACTCCAATACGAGTGCCGGTAAAACCACCAGGCCCCTTAGCTACAGCAATAAACGCCAAGTCTGCCCAAGTTTGAGGTTGAATAAATTCCATTAAATATTGGTGCAGCAGACTAGATAATTCACGTTCCAAATTCCAAACACCAGAACGTGTGTCGACCGCAAAGTTGCTCATTGCTAAACCCAATTCGGGAGTAGTTGTGTGCAGTGCTAAACCGTATTTTGTCGGGTCGAGATGTTGTAGTTCGGTAGACAAAGCTAATTTAAATATCTGTTTTGCTAGATGTAACTTGATTTATTCAAGCACATTGAGGCTACCACTTTATTTACTCACATTAAAATATATACGACTACCACACTAAATAGCAGTAGTCGCATTAAAAGCACATAACTTTATTTGTCAAGTCGGCACTAACTCACCAGGACGCAACTTCGACCACTTGCCCTGTTCTAGCTTAAAGCTACGACATCCCACAACATCCCATTCCATTTCAATCACATCGCCTCGCGGACGGATGTTGACATTGATAGATGGTTCATTCGGCTCAAAATCTGGGGTTTCAGTCAAATGGGGCTGTTGGTGTTGGGTTTCTACCGCGTGATAGGTGACACAGCGGTCTACATAGTGGCAGTTTACGCAAACACACATAATACAACCAACTCCAGAACCTTTATTGTTAATCTAGCTTAAGCCAAAACTTTATTCATTAGCCGCTGGGTTTATTTTTATTACAATGGCTAGTTTATTCTCTTCTTGTCTATTTCCGGAAAATTGGCCTTTTAGCCTGGAATTGTTGCCACAACCAGCTTACATGGTGGGTGGTGCTGTCCGAGATGCCATCTTGGGAAGAACTCGCGAATATCTGGATTTAGATTTTGTTCTACCATCTAATGCTGTCAAAGTAGCTCGTCAAATCGCGACGCATTACAAAGCTGGTTTTGTTCTACTCGACTCAGAAAGACAAATTGCTCGTGTGGTTTTTCCTCATGCTACTGCTGACTTTGCCCAACAAGAAGGAGATAGTCTAGAAGCCGATCTGCATAGGCGAGATTTTACAGTAAATGCGATCGCCTATAATCCCCGCACCCAAGAAATCATCGATCCTTTGCAAGGTTGTGCAGATATAAAAAAACACCTTTTGAAAATGGTATCACCTGCCAACTTGGCAGACGACCCCTTGCGGTTACTACGGGCCTATCGCCAAGCCTCCCAACTTGGCTTTACCATTGAAACAACAACCCAAGCAGCTATTCGTGCTTTGGCGTCACACATAGCTAAAGTTGCCCCAGAACGAGTACGCGTAGAATTGGCATATATGCTGGCAAGTTCTCAGGCTACTCCCTGGCTGATCGGTGCTAGCAAAGATGGTTTGCTTGCACCTTTTTTCAAATCCGCCACACCAAAACACTTCCATCAACTTGCAGAAGTTGACACAGCAGCTAATCAACTTACACATAGATGGCCGCAATTAAGCGAACAACTGCAAAGCTACGTCCGCGATACTGTTAAAACTACTTGGTTAGGTATTGCCAAACTCGCTTGTTTGGTGAACCCAAATCCAGAAATAGCAGAAATTGAACTGCAAGAACTCACCTACAGCCGTGCAGAAATTAAAGCCGTTACCACCGCCCTGAAACTGTTCCCACAACTAAAAACTCCCCTGATGACTTTGCGAGAACAGTATTTTTTATTTCAAGAGGCGGGAACTGTATTTATAAGTACAGCCATTTTATCCGTGATACACGGTCAATCGGTAGAGGCGATCGCACCCTTAATAAGCCGCTACCTTAACCCTGACGACCTGGTCGCGCATCCCACCCCTCTAGTGAGTGGGAGAGATATAATGGTAGCATTAAAAACTCCTGCTTCACCACTGGTAGGCAAACTGCTGACGGAAATTGCGATCGCTCAAATTGAGGGGAAGGTTTCTACACCAGAAGAAGCGATCGCTTTTGCAGCCAAGTTAGTTATTAATCATTAAAAGGACTATTGCGAATCGCATCGCCAAAGCTTGGACAAACAAAACCGTGGACGTGACCAAAAGAATGGGATACAAGCCCCGTCCTTCTAGGACGGCTTTTCTTGATTCCTAATGTACTCCTTCAAGACTTCTATTGGCGCACCCCCTACAGACACCGCAAAATAACTGGGAC
>NZ_JACAEU010000076.1:0-17106 GCF_013388695.1 Fischerella sp. | reverse complement strand
TATGAATTTACAATTCACGGGTATGTAGAGACGTAGCATTGCTACGTCTCTACAATGATTTGGCATCGAACTACAAAAATGTATGCACACATAATTCATGACCAAATTCAGCAACGCCACAAACTATATTATTTGTCTGCGATCGCAATCTAGGAGGCGACAGCCGGAGGGCGATCGCCATAATTTTCTCAGGATTGGCTGTAAGGAGTATCGCTTTTGGGGAATGAATTTTCTACATTTTTAACGACTTCCGATGCTCCTAGTTGTGTCTCTGGTTTGCGAGTATACCAGTATGCCCAGGCAATGAATACCGCTTGGAAGGGCAGTCTTACCCAATAAAGCAATTGATTGTGCGGAATTCCCTCAATCTTGATGTTGTGCAAAGTCATGTAAATGTTGGCAGGAAACACAGCAATAAATAAGGCAATTAGCCCCCATGCTGCTGCCACACTGACAAATGGAATCATTAAACCAATGCTACCCAGAATCTCAAATAACCCACTAATATAAACAGATGCCAACGGTGGAAATGGTGGCGGTACAATGCGGGCGTATTGATCCGGTCTAAGAAAATGGGTAATGCCGACAATGATGATAGACACGGCAAGAACACCACGGAGAATTTCTTTGCGGTGATGATCTAACTTAGGCACAAAAGACATAGGAATACAGAGAAAACACTTGTCAAATGGTAGATATTGCTGTGCCCTTGTACGTCTATCTGAAGTTAGCTCTTGATGCTGTATCAATAAATGCAATTGAATTCTAGCAACGCCGGAAATTTCGTAACGATGGAGTTGGCGATCGCGCACATCTATTTATTGTGAAATTATCTTCATACAATTGATTCACCCAACTGGGTGAATACGGCTGCACCCGGCAGAATCTACCCTAAAAGTGGAAGATATTTAAATTTTAACCCTTACCTCTACTTAAAATTTTGTAAAAAGTCTATTTATTATTTGTTGCTACCTATCAGTTACTTTTTTTTATATATAAGAATTAAAGAGTGAATGAAATTGTGAAAGCACTGCATACATCTGATTTTCAACAACAAGAATTGTCACTGCTCGAAAAAATTGCTGCCAACATTCCTGGGATGATTTTTCAATTTTTACAGCGGCAAGATGGTTCTCAGAGCGTGCTTTATGCCAGTTCTGGCTGTAGAGAACTGTATGAATTAGAACCAGAAGTTGTGCAAAAAGATTTTCAGGTACTCTATAAACTTATTCATCCAGAAGATACGAAAGCCTTTGCAGAATCTGTTGCTAATTCGTGTGCCACACTCGAACCTTGGCATTGGGAAGGTCGCATCATCACCCCTAGTGGTAAACTCAAATGGGTGCAGGCTGCTTCTCGTCCAGACAAACAAGCTAACGGTGACATGGTTTGGGATGGGTTGCTGATGGATATTACAGACCGGAAACTGGCGGAGGAAAAATTGCGTCAGAGTGAGGCGCGATATAAAGCAATTTTACATGCTATTCCCGATATGATGTTTCGCATTAGCCGTGATGGTGAATACTTAGATTTTAAAGGTGAAGGTGCATTAGAAGATATTGTGGGTAAAAGTTTGCGAGATATACTGCCCCCAGATGTAGCTTGTATTAACCAAGAGGCGATCGCTAAAACTCTGGATGCTAACACTTTACAAACTTGCGAATACCAATTGCCAACGCCTTCAGGAATGCGAGATTATGAGGCGCGGTTGGTAAAAAGCGGTGAAGACGAAGTATTAGCAATTGTCCGAGACATTACCGAACGTAAACAATCAGAAGCTGCGGTGCAACATCTCGCTCAAAAGTTTTCTAAAGCTTTTCGTTGTAGTCCCGATCCCATCACGATCAGCACACTCAAAGAAGGACGCTACATAGAAGTAAACGACAGTTTTGTACAACTCACGGGTTACGAACGCTCAGAAGCTATTGGCCGGACTGCGTTTGAGTTGAATATTTGGGTAAACGAGAGCGATCGCGCCAAATTATTGCAGAAGTTAGAACTTGAAGGAGCTATTCGCAACTATGAGCTTGAATTTCGTAAGAAATCTGGCGAGGTGATTTTAGTACAACTTTCAGCAGAAGTTATAGATTTAGATGGTATTCCGTGCCTGTTAGCAGTTAGTCACGACATCACCGAACGCAAGCAAGCAGAGAAATTACTGCACCTGTCTTCCCAGCGCGATCGCTTGTTGGCAGAAACGCTAGTGCGAATTCGGCAGTCACTCAACCTCAACCAAATTTTGCAAACTACTGTAAACGAAGTTCGGCAATTTTTGCAAGTAGATAGGGTATTTGTTGCTGTGAATGATACCCATACCTTATGCAGAATTATTGCCGAATCTGTAGACCCAAAAAACCCATCAGTATTGGAGTCGAAGATCTGCGATCGCACTCTTTTGCAAGAATTGAAAACACAGCTTGTAACTAACAGAGTGCGTTTAGTTGAAGATATCACCCAGATGACAGTGTCTCCCAAACTAGCAGCGCTCTATCAACAATTTCAGACCAGAGCTAGCTTAGCTGTACCAATTATGCTGGGCAAAGAATTGTTTGGAGCATTAATTGTCAATTCTTGCAGCGAACCGCGTCATTGGCAACAAATGGAAATTGATTTACTCCAACAAATGTCAGAACAGCTAGCTATTGCCATCCAGCAAGCGCAACTCTACCAAGAATTAGAACAATTAAACACGAATTTAGAACGCCAAGTAGAAGAACGTACCGCGCAGTTACAGCAGAAAATGCAAGAACTGCAAGAAATTAACCGAGTAAAAGATGTAGTTTTACACACCATTTCCCACGATTTGCGAACTGCGGTGATTGGTAACTTAATGGTGCTACAGAATATGCTTAAAAGTGAGGGACTAGGACATAAGGATAACTCTCCCTTGTCTTCCCCATCTCCCCATTGCCCCTTATCCTCACAAAGTGGGGGCCTCCCCTTCCCCATCTCCCCCTCTTTTCTTTCCGTTCCTCGCTCAATTATCGAGCGTATGATTCAAGGAAACGATCGTCAGTTACTGATGATTGACTCATTACTAGAAATTCATTCGAGCGAAGTAGAGGGAATTATCCTTCATCGAGAAGTAGTCAAATTTAATACTCTTTTAGAGACAATTTTTAAAGAAGTGGAACCAATGCTAGTGCAAAATCAAGCTCAACTGAAGATATTGGTTCCTGAAGATTTACCATTAGTATTCGCCGATGCAGCAAAGTTACATAAAGTCTTTGTAAATTTATTTACTCATGTTTTGCAAAACAACCCACCAGGGTTAAACCTGAAACTCTCTGCCAAAGTGGAAGCAGATATGATTCGTTGTACCATTCAACACAATGGTACTCCCATGAGCAAGCTGGAGTGCGATCGCCTGTTTGAGCTACAAGTGCGCGATCCTCAAGCCCGTTTTTCTACATGCATCGGCTTAAAAATGTATCTTTGTCAGCAAATTATTAAAGCACACGGCGGTGAAATTAGTGTCATCAGTAACCGTAAGTGCGGAGTCACTTTTTGGTTAACTCTACCTCTAGCAACCTAATTTAAGATAAGACTTTAACTACAAATGACCAATGACCAAAAAACAAAAATTTCCTTACCTCGTTGGTTCTAAGTGGACTGCACAACAAAAAGTAGATGGCTGGCGACACTTCCAGGTTGTCAACCGTAAAAATCAAGGTAAGTGGGTATACGCCGAAATGGTTGCTTCCTGCGACCCCAATGTACGCTTTTGGATCAACGCCAAATTATTGCAAGACCGTTCCCTGTGGCATCCCGGTTGGCAATTGTTGCAAGAAATCGAATTACTAGAGGCTAAAGGCTAAGCCCGTATTTTATTTTCATACTTCAACCTTTAGATGACTGTCTGCGCTAGCGTAGGAATTGACACTCAATTTTTTTGATTTACTGTGCTGTACTTTCAACGTTCAGCTGTCTTTATTAGTTTGGCAGTTTTGCTCACCTCCCTAACAGCCTGTGCCAATAGTAATATTGGCAAAAACCTTGAGCAGTCTTTGGCAGCAGATTCTAGGCTAAAAGACAACCCGGTGATTTTTGGTGCCAATCAGACTCCTAATAGCGATCGCCAAAATCAAAACGAACCAAGCCAGGCGACTGTTCAGTTGCCAGCTGATTTTCCTAAAGATATTCCAATATATAACAACGCTCAACTACAGGAAGTTACTCCTGCCAGTGATTCAGACAACAGAGTATCAACTCGCTGGCTGAGTTCTGACCCCAGTAATTTTATAGCTAGTTTCTATCGCAGCCAGTTTCAAGCAAATAACTGGCAGATTTCTCAACAGCCAACAGACGATCAAGCAGGCACTTTTGAAGCGCAACGCAATGATTTACAGGTGAAGGTTTCTATTCAACCTAAATCAGTTACCAACGCCTCACCCAATCAGCCACAGACGGCTACCGAATTACAAATTGAATACCAACCAAACACTACAACCACAGCACAAGCTAGCCCAACACCTAGTACCCAAATTACTAACAATAACAATACTGCTCCTCAACCAGGCGATTCGCAGTTTGTTGGGCCTGTGCAACCACAACAGGAGACAACACAGCCAAGCGACACGTCTAATACCAATAGTTCTACACAGCCAAATCCGACATCTAATACCAATAACGCTACAGCCGTATCTGAAGCGCAGGAATTTAACGACTTGAACAAAGCACCGCAAGAATTGCAGAAATACATCCAAGATGTGGCTGCATTGGGTGTTTTATCTGTAGAACCAAGTGCTAATAAGAGCAATCCTACTAGTACCACAACCAGCCAGTTTGAACCCAATAAAAATATTACTCGGCGAGAATATGCTCGTTGGCTAGTGGCTGCCAATAATGCTATGCATGCCAACAGTCCATCTAAGCAGATCCGCTTGGGATCGGAAAGTTCTCAACCAGCTTTCCAGGATGTATCGAAAACAGATCCCGATTTTTCAGCCATTCAGGGATTAGCTGAAGCAGGATTAATTCCCAGTTCTTTGTCTGGTGATTCCACACAAGTTTTGTTTCGTCCCGATGCGCCAGTGACACGAGAGCAATTGCTGCTGTGGAAAGTACCTCTGGATACCCGCCAAGCTTTGCCTGCTGCCAACATAGATGCAGTTAAACAAACCTGGGGCTTTCAAGATGTAGGGAAAATTGACCCTAAAGCGTTACGAGCTGTATTAGCAGATTTCCAGAATGGAGAACAATCGAATATTCGTCGGGTGTTTGGCTATACAACGCTTTTCCAGCCAAAAAAACCAGTGACTCGGGCTGAAGCTGCTGCGGTGTTGTGGTACTTCGGTTCTCAAGGCGAGGGAATATCAGCAACTGATGCCTTAAAGTTAACGCGATCGCAGTAATACGAATTTCCTTTAAATATGAAACCTTACTGGTTACTGGGGGGCATCGGGCATTAGGCAAAGGGCATAGGTTTTCTCCCCAATTCCCAATCCCCAATCCCCAGTCCCTTTCACTGCATTAGAGTTGCCATTGCCCACTCTACAGATTTTTAATATTAAAGCTTTACAGTTTATTTGTAACTAATTGGTTTTTTATAAAAAATTGATAAAGATATACTTTGACTGAAATTTTACTTGATTTTATCATGATACACTTACCAGTGGTTTTGCGATTAATCGCGTAAAAAATCTTCGCCAAGCTTGTTTTGAAATAGCAAAAATACTAAGTTGCTCTGCCTGCAAAATACCTGATTTTCCTTGAGAACAACCAAAACAGCAGGGGTATATTCTGCATGAAAAAAAAACTTGTCGCGGTAGGATTTTTTCTTATATCTTTGATGTCTCCACTGAAATCTTGGGCTACAAATATTAGTAAAATTTACGTATTTGGCGATAGTCTTTCCGATGCTGGCAATCTCTACAACGCTACACAATCCCAAATACCAACTAGTCCACCCTATTTTGAAGGGCATTTGTCTAATGGAAAGGTATGGGTGGAATATATTGGCGACAAACTAGGGTTAACGCCAACTTTAGTTACTGATTTACAAGATAATACTCCTACTGATGGTATTAATTATGCCTTTGGTGGATCTAGTTCTGGCTTGAGTAATACCTTATTTCCTGAAGCACAATTGCCAGGAGTACTGGGGCAAGTCGGCTTATTTATGCAATCTTTGAGAGAAAACAATCAGCAGGCTGACCCAGAGGCACTTTATATCGTCTGGGGAGGTGGAAATGATTATATATTTGGTAATGTTACCGACGTTAGCAAACCAATCGCTAATTTATCAACCTCAGTAGCATTACTTGCTATAGCTGGTGCTAAAAATATTATGGTGGCTAACTTACCAGATTTGGGCAAGATTCCTTTTACATCAGGTCAAGAAAATTCCAGTCAACTAACTGCTTTAAGCCAAAAACATAACAAACTATTGGCAGCAGCTTTGGGTAATCTTAGCTCAATCCCTGGCGTTAATATCATTCCTATTGATATTAATTCCCTATTTAATCGGGTACAAGCTACTCCTAGCGAGTTTGGTTTGACCAATGTCACCAATGCTTGTTTAGTAGGCACCTTAAATGACATAGCACAAGGTAATTTTAGTGTATGTCCTAACCCAAACGATTACTTATTCTGGGACGGCGTACATCCCACAACACGAGTTCACAGTGTCATAGCAGAATCAGCACTCTCAGCACTGAATACTCAGTCTCTACCCAAACCTTGGCAACATCAGCAATCTTGGCATTCGGAGCTTTTGAAGCACTAACAGTGCTCAAACGCAAATAAAAACAGTCGACGCTTACTCCAACAAATCCGGTTCTTGCCGCACAATCATTTCGTATAAAGGTTGAAAACTAAACCAACCCATATAATGGGAACCTACTTGAGTGTTTGCCAGACTTGCATTTTCATGTTTAATGAGCTGAGGTTTACCAGCTGCCTCTGCTAGTAACTGGGCTTGACAGGTGCGTTCCATTGTGATGAACCACCATGCTGCCTCATCAACTGAGTGACCAACGGTGAGCAAGCCGTGGTTTTTGAGAATGACTGCTTTATTGTTGCCTAAAGTTTGGGCAATGCGTCTACCCTCTTCTGGTTCCAGAACTACCCCCGTATAGTCATCAAATAGGCTGTGGTCTTCATAGAAAGCACAGGCGTCTTGGGTGAGGGGATCGAGCTGGCGACCTAGACTAGACCAACTTTTACCATAGAGTGAATGAGCGTGAGCTGCTGCTACCACATCGGGACGGGCTGCATGGACTTGGGAATGAATGGCAAAAGCTGCTTGGTTGACTGGGCGATCGCCTTCTATGACATCACCGTGCTGGTTCACTAAAATCAAGTCGCTGACCCGAATTAAACTAAAGTGCATTCCGAAGGGGTTTACCCAGAAGCAATCGAACTGTTCTGGATCGCGGGCGGTGATATGACCTGCAATACCTTCATCAAACCCAAAGCGAGAAAACAGGCGGAATGCTGCTGCTAGGCGCTGCTTGCGATGCAGGCGTTCTTCTTCAGGTTCGGTAAAGCTCGGAGGTTGGGGAAGATTGGGCTTGTCAATAGAGATAGCTTGCATGATGCCCACCTGGTATTATGAGGGTCAGGATTAAAAAGCTTATATATCTCTGAGTATACTTATGTGGAATCATAACCAGTGATTCAAGCAAGATAATTAAAGAAAATGACAAAGAACAAATAACACAAGAAAATTTTCAAGAGTAACGATGTATTAAACTATTCCGGTGAAGACCAGCAATTTTCTACAATAATCCCAGAGTGGTTGATCAAAGGTATCAGCAAAGCAAATGCCTAAAACCGTTGCCGACGTAATGAGTCGTGACCCGATTGTTGTCCGACCTGAAACTCCTCTGAAGGAAGCTATCCAAACTTTGGCAGAAAGACGCATCAGTGGGCTACCTGTTGTAGATAACGCCGGTAAGTTGGTAGGCATTATCTCAGAAACTGACTTGATGTGGCAAGAAACTGGTGTTACGCCTCCGGCATATATCATGTTTCTTGATAGCGTGATCTATTTGAAAAATCCTGCTACATACGAACGCGATCTGCACAAAGCACTCGGGCAAACTGTTGGGGAAGTCATGAGTAAAAATCCCATTACCATTTCTCCCGACAAACCATTAAGAGAAGCTGCCAAAATCATGAATGATCGCAATGTCCATCGCTTACCAGTACTTGACAGCGAGGGTCAGGTCATTGGTATTCTCACCCGTGGTGATATTATTCGAGCAATGGCAGCAAGTCAAGATTAGTCCAGAGTCCAGAGTCAAAAGTCCATAGTTCAAAATTGATTGACTATTGACCATTGACTCTTGACCCTTGACCCTTGACCCTTGACTCTTGACTTTTAAAAAGTGAGATAAATAAATGAGTGTTAATCCTGAATCTGTGAAGCAATTGCTGATTTCCGAGGATTTAGGCGATCGCTTGCGAGCAGTGAATCAAATCCGCGAACTGGAACCAACAATTGGTTTTGAGTTAATTCAAAACGCTATTAATGACAGCAATTCCCGCGTACGCTACTCAGCTGTGAGTCAGTTCGATACGTTGGGCGGACAAAATTTAGATTTATCGTTGAGTATATTGCGCGATCGCTTGCTTAACGATCCGGAACCGGACGTGCAAGCAGCAGCAGCAGACTGTTTGGGCGCTTTGAAACTAAGCGCAGCTTTTGAAGATTTACAAAACCTTTACCAAACAAGCAACGAATGGATAGTCCAATTCAGTATCATTGCTACCTTGGGAGAGTTGGGCGATCCGCGTTCTTTTGACTTACTGAGACAGGCACTTTCCTCAGACAATGAGTTAGTAAAAACTGCTGCCATTAGTTCTTTTGGAGATCTAGGAGATACACAAGCAATTCCGCTGTTAACTCCCTATGCCACTAATCCAGATTGGCAAATCCGCTATAGAGTTGTGCAAGCTCTAAATCGCCTAGGAGGCGCAGAAGCCAAAACAATACTAGAAACTTTGGTGAATGATGAAGTAGAGGCCGTTGCAACCGAAGCAAAAAAATCTTTAAACAACCTCTAAGCATATTCCGGGTTTTACATTGCTTGCACCTCAGAAATCTACTGATACTAAGTTGCAGTCAAAGATAGTACTTCCCTCTCCCCTTCCCCTCTCCCAAATTGGGAGAGGGGAAGGGGAGAGGGCACGAATTACTATTGCTATGTCTGAACGCAACTTGGTATAAGGTATTCCAGTATTAGTCGAGGTTATTGGGATAGCTTGGTTTGGTGAAGCGAAAATCTGGCGGTTCGCGATCGCTTAATTCGTGAGCCGCTTTTTTGTGACAAAAAAGGCGAGAAATGTAAATGTCAACGAGAATGTGTGTTGTAGAGAAAATACATCTTCATTAAAAATCTTTGTTTAAATATATATTTTTCGTAAATAAATCCACGCAAATTTTTAATTTAAGCAAGCAATATCATAAATAATCTCTTTACTTTTACCTTTTTAGTTACTTTTTATCCATAAAATGTATTATTTATTACTTATATATGTAAGTATTTTTCCTAAACTTTTCAGCAACATCAAGAAGCAGTAAATGTTCTAGTTTTTGGATGACAAAAACTCGGATACGGAAATAACATACGGATATGTTGAAAAACAAAACAAACATCAAAGTTTGCATCTAATACCCGAAAAAATCCGTAGTTTATCTCAAGGAAGTCATGCATAAATTATCTACTTTAGCAAAAACACTAGTAGCATTTACAGTTGGATTAGGTGTTGCTTCTGCTATGTCATCTGCACATGCCGTTTCTCTAGTTCCCCAGCAGGAAGGAGAAGTTGGACTCACAAATATTACTTGTTTGGGTGGTAGCGTAACTTGTCTCGATACGACTTCAATGGATTACACAGTGACAAGTTTGGCATATGATTTTGATGGTTTGAACCCACAATATGGACTCAGCCGTTTGTTTGTAGATAACAGAAACACTGCAAATGATTGGGGTTTTGGAATTAAATTCAAAACCCTGGATGCAGGTACAAATCCACCTTTAAATGAATATTGGTTACGTCCTGTAGCTTACCTAGCTGATGGTACTCCAGCTGAAGGAGGTCAGTTAGAAGTTGGTAAATTCCTGTTTCAATTTAAGCAAGCAGTTTCTGAAGTAACTCTAGATTTTTTGGATGTAGAAGATGCTAATTTTAGCGGCATTTTAGCAGTTAATGGAAACCCGTTTACACAGCTGCTACCTGCGGGATCTAATAATGGTATCCAATCCTTAACACTCAATAATGTAAGTTCATTTGTAGTACAACTAGGTAAACCTGGTCCCAATAGTAAGTTCAAAAAGACTGGCGATGGTGTAAATTTGCAAGTCAGTGTACCTGAACCAGCATCAACCCTTGGCTTAGGGGCTTTAGCAGTAGTAGGTATGTTTGGTTTACGGCAACGTAAAAAAAGTGTGCCAGCAGCTTAACAATAAGCTCATAGGTTCGTAGTCAGCACTTTAGACATTGAATCTTAAAGGACTAAAGTCATGACTACGAACTTCTGAATCCACCATAATTAGAACGGTGAATCACTGATATTTAAATCTAATCAATGATGTAATCAGATAAAAAATCAGGGCTTCTACATTTATTATTCAGTATAAATCCCCTTCTCTTAAATTTAATTGAGTAGACAGAGTCGCTAATTACAGCAGTTAAGCTGATGTGCATTTAAGTTGCATAATCAGGGCGGGCGAGACGCCCACCCCACAAGAGTTTGATTTTTTTGAGAATGCAAATTAAATGCCTTTTAGCTTAGATACTCCACTCTACTCAATTTTTTTATATGGAATATTGAAATGAGTAGTGAATCTACGTAAATACCACGAACTTTATTTAAAAATATCTGGTATTCCAGATCTGAATTACAATCAGATTTTGCTGAATTCAAACTTCAATATTTAGTTTGAGTTAATTGTTATAAATACGTATAAATATCGCATTTTTGCGGATAAAAATTACTTTTTTCTCTGTAAATAAAGATTACATAAATTCTGCTGTTTTAGACTACCGAATTCAGAAAGCAATCTATTAGCTTAGAGAGGCATCAATGATAAAGGTCTTTTTTTGACTATTTCAGCAATCAAAGTTTGCAGAAGGGGAATTATGCGTCAGTTGAAATTTTTAGCAACAATTACGGGAACAGTTTTGGGCTTAGGTTTAGCTGCTGGTATGCCTGCTGCTCATGCTGCTTCTATTATTCCTACCACAGAAGGTGAAATCAAGACAAATCTCACATGTCTCGATCCAAGTAAATGTATTGATACAACTTCATTAGGTTACAAAGTCACAAGTTTGGAATTTGACTCTGATGATAAATCACCAAAATATGGGCTAAGTCGATTGTTTATTGATAACAGAAGCACTAGTAACACTTATCAAGGACAAGGTTTGACAATTAAATTTGGAACACAAGATGCAGGTACTAACACAGCACTTAATCAATTTTGGTTGCGCCCTGTAGTGATCAAAGAAGATGGTAAATTGCCTGAACAAGGTCAATTAGAAGTTGGTCGCTTCCTGTTTGAATTCGATAAAAAATATGAAGAAATTACGCTAGATTTGTTTGACATTGAAGATATAGGCACTGGCATCTTAGAAATCAATGGGCAGCAAGTTACTGATATGATGTTGCAACCGCTTGCAAAAAATGCAAATAACAGTATCCAAAGGTTGACACTGACCAACGTGCAGTCTTTTGTGGTGCAGTTGGGTAGTGGTTATACTCCTAAGTTCCAGGCAAGTGGTGATGGTGTCAGCTTATCAGCAATAAATACTTCAAAAGCAGTACCGGAAGCAGGAACCACCGTAGGCTTAGGTGTTTTGGCAGTAGCTGGTATGTTTGGTTTGCGTCAACGTAAAAAGGTATTACAAGCAGGTTAAAGCTGATACCAATTCTCTAAAACAAATTACACACGCAAAGCCTGCCTATGCAGGCTTTGCTCGTATAGTCCTTTTTCATTCTCATTTATTGATATTGATTGAGATTTACCATGAAAGAATTAGGGTTGTGGAATCTGAGTTTTTAGAGCGATCGCGTTTTTGAAAAAATGTGGGTAATGACAAGGGCTTGAGCCTGAAAGCTTATCAGTTAATTAAACAGAAACCCCCGCAATCTTTATCGAGTGCAGGGATTTTCCTTAACTAAATTGGTGGCGGGAGATGGATTTGAACCATCGACCTTCGGGTTATGAGCCCGACGAGCTACCAGGCTGCTCTATCCCGCGTTGTCTTTTACAGTATAACAGCAAAGCCAGAAAATTTGCAACTACAAAAGTGATAATTCTCCAATTACTTCTAAACGTTTGTATTTACCCAAGCTCATAAACTTTTCTGACAAGACTTCGGCAACACTGGGACTCATCCAGCCCATCTGCTGGAGCAAGTAAATGGCAGCAGCATGTTTTGCTCGCTTTGCTCCATCTATGACTTTAATTGCCAGTCCCATACCTTCACCAAGTCTGCCAATGCACTGTACTCCTTCGGCTCCAGATTTACTTACCAGTTCTCCCGGAGTTAAACGCATCAGTTCTGTATCAAATTCTCCTTCTCCTGCTACCATAACAGGGTGATGAGTCATAGCTCTGACAATTCGCTCCATGTCCAAATTACTGCGAGAAGCTAGCTGAGCATACAAATACGCCATTTGCGCGAGTTGCATTAAGTAAGTAGGTGCGCCACAGTCATCGTGAGCGCTGATAAATTCCTCGGCTGGCATTTTCAGCAATTCAGCTACCTTAGTTATGATCAGCTGCTGTACGGGGTGTTTGCGCTGCAAGTAATTATTCAAAGACCAATTGCATTGCTGACAAACAGCTAGCATTCCGGCGTGTTTACCAGAACAATTGTATTCTAGGGGACTGCGCTTGCCTTCAGGAATTGGACATTGGAGTGCGGAAGGATCAACATCGGCTCGCCAAAGGATATTAAAGGCCTGTCGCACATGCTGGATTGTGCCTTTATGAGAACTAGTGATAATTGCTAAGTCGCGATCGCTAAGCTCATACCGTTCCAAAGTCCCAGTGCTAGTAACAGCAAGAGCCTGAAATGGTTTGAGCGCTGAACGGACAAAGGTGGCAGTTTCAGCATTGCCTGCAACCGACAGCACCCGTCCTCGTTCATCACTGACAACGGCTTGGACTATATGCCTTGATTCAATAATGCCTTCGCGCAGCAATCTAACTTCTAGTGCAGTGGCTTGAGTTCGTTTTCCCATTGTCATGGGTGATTATCTATAGTTATTTTGTTATTTGTCATTTGTCATTTGCCAGTTGTTTGTTGTTTGTTGTTTGTTGGTAGTTGTTTGTTCCCCAAACAACTACCAACCACCAACTACTAACCATTGACCAATGACAAATGACTAATGACCATTTAAACTAAGTGCCAAACTATCGTACCAGCAACGAACAACACAGCCAAGCCAGCAAATGTAATTTGTAATCGTTTGATGATTGGTTTGATCTGGTAGGTGACAATTAAGCGATCGCGGGTTAGCACTTCTTGCGGTTTTGTCCAAGTTTGACCATCATACCAGCCTGACTCTTCATAAAAGATAATCGGGCTGGCTAGGCGATCCTGCACATAAGACCAGCCTAAATATAACCTTAGCAATACGAGTATTAAACCTATACTCGCTCCGGCGGCACCAGAGAGAATAAACTGTGCTATGTGTTTGTGTGGGGGAAAGCTTGCGGCTGCTACTGGTGCTGCTACCAGCCAAGTAATACCCCAAATCCAACCTATTTTTGTGATATATTCACGCCAATTTAAGATGCAATCACGAAATAACCAAGAAGATTTTAACTCTTCGTACTCATTCAGCGGTTGTTGTTCAACGGGTACTGGGCAATTTGAGACCGAGGACTTGATCATGTTGGCTTACCCCCACCATCATCGGATCTTGGAAACTCGACATGTTCTGCGTGACCCCAGAACGCTTCTAAATTATAGAACTCGCGCTCTTTTGGCATCATTATGTGAACAATCACATCGCCGTAGTCTTGCAATACCCAAGTTCCCTCAGCTTTTCCTTCTACACGTAAGGGACGCCGTTGCCACTCTTGTTGTACTTTTTCTTCTACTGCATCGGCGATCGCTCTTACCTGCACTCTGGAATAGCCTGTCATCACCAAAAAATAATCCGCAAGATAAGATACATCAGCTACCTTTAGCAATAAAATATCACCTGCTTTCCGGTCTGATGCTGCCTCAGCTATGGTTGCGGCTATTTGTGCAGTCGTTTCGTCGTTGTCATCAATTTGTGAGCTTCTTGCCGCACTTTGTTTTACAGCGATTGATTGTAATGGGAAGTGTGCTTGGAAGTAATCAGACATTAAACCTCAGCTGCTTTCTGTTTTGAGAATTTTTTACAATTACTGGCAAATGACTATTAAATTGCAACTGTATCAACTGGTTTTTTTGAATACTAACAAAAAAACAGGAGTCTATGGGATTGTTTGAAGAATTGGTTGTTTAGCTTTCGACTTTTGCAAGAACCAATTGCGAGTGGCGATCGCTCGTGGATGAATTAAACAAGGGCTTAAGAGCAAAAATTGGAAAGTGTAATCGCAGGTCAACCAAACAGCCTTCTCAAGATGTTCACTGCTAAGTTTTCGCAAGTTCTGCAATTGGGCTGAGTCACCCCGTCCTGGTTCTAGAGTATCTGCTAAGAACACGATACACGAGAGTGGACTCATGCCTGGTCTACCCAAAGTGTGATTGGCGATCGCCTGTAATACTTCTTCATCTTCTACGCCAAATGTATCTCTTGCGACGATAGCGCTGACATCTGCGTGCAAAAGATGGGGAGTTGCTGCCATCACCTCATCTACTTCCAGCCCTGCAACCTCTGCCATCTGCAAGAGTTTTTGCGGATGAAAATATTTTGCCAAATCATGCATCAGCCCAGCCATAGCAGCTTTTTCTCGATCCAAATTGTAATGCTCAGCAAGATCGACTGCCATTTGCTCGACCCCGAGAATATGGTTGATCCGCGAAACTGGAACATTCTCTGCTAACCAAGCTAAGACTTTTTGGCGCATAATGGCTGAACATCCAAATAGAAGATTTTGGAACTAAAAGTATTTTTAAGGAAACTAGCAACTAATGGATTAAGAACTCAGTGAATTTGAAAAAGAGTTTTCTTCATACCCACCCAGTAGTCAATTCTTATTCTTATTTTAACTAACCTAGCTTTCTTCTCTCCAAGCTGTCCTGATTACTGAGAGATGTAAAGAAGATTGAGCCTGCACCGACTGGAGTCAGATACAGGCTCAAAATTTTTCAAACTATTTTTTAAAACAATGTTTGTTTGCAATCAATCCTAGCTCGTACTAACCTAGCACCCTATTTATGTACCAAAAATCAAACTTCTTGTTTTGATACTATTGTCGATCCAATTGCTGGGCTATCTGATGTGACTGTGTAGAACAAAGACTCATAATGATTTAGAGCCTGATCGAAGGCATATTGCTCAACAGCATATTGGCGACTGTTATAGCCAAGAGTCTTGACTTTTTCTGGATGTTTATATAAGTCCAAGATTGCATTAGCTAGAGTGTTGGGATCTTCTGGAGGAACGATAACTCCACCACCACTTTGTTTAATTGCTCTTGCTGCTGTGCCATTTTCGGGTACAGATGCAACCAATGCCCGACCGCTTGCAAGTAGCACTTGAATTTTCGATGGCATATTAAAGGATATAACATTTTTCTTTTGCACTACCAAACCAACATCAGCAGCTGCCAACATTTCCGGCAATTTTTCACGCGGTTGAAAAGGTAGTAGCAAAACATTATCTGCACCACAGTTTTGGCATTCTTGTTGCAATCTTTGTAAACCTTTTGCTTCTCCAACGATGACAAAAGCAATATCTGGAATATGCCGTAATGCAGAAGCAGCTTTGACAACGGTTTCCAAACCTTGGGTAAGGGCAATATTACCAGAATATAAGATTACAAATTTGTCATTCAGGTTATGGGCGGCGCGAAAAGTGTTGTTTTCTGTTGGCAAGGGACGAATGAAATTGACGTCAACCCAATTAGGAATTTGCACAATTTTGCTAGCTTCTACATTTTTAGCTTGCAAGTTTTCCACAAACCCATCGGCAATAACGCTAATTTTGGTAGCAGTGCGGTAGGCAAATTTTTCTAATGCTGTAAACGCTTTAATCAAGAGTTGGTTTTTGAGTATACCGACGTGAATAGCTGCTTCTGGTAATATATCTTGCAGATTTAACACTACAGGGCAACCTTGTAACCATCCCAACAGTGCAGTTGGTACACAAACTGGTAAAGACGGCGAGGTTGCAAGAATCACATCGGGACGCCAACCCGTCAAGGCTGGTAGAAAACTGGTGATCGCAAAGCTGGCATCAAGCAACACTCGATCTATTAGGTTCGGTTGCGGACGAATCCAAACATAACTGCGTTGGATTTGTACGCCATTTTTCAATTCAGTCAAATATAACTTCTTTCTATACCCCTCGTAGATACGACGTTCTGGGTAGTTGGGCATAGCAGTTACCACACGCACTTGATGTCCTCGCTTGACGAGTCCCTCTGCTAATTCAGTCATTAGGGGAGCTATACCTATTGGTTCTGGATAGTAGTTGTAAGAGTAAATTAATATCCGCATATCAAAGTAGTCAGAAGAACCTCGGTCTTTTTTTATTCCTAAGCTGGTATCAAAAATTGCTTTGCAAAGAGTATGCTTCTATTTGAATTTTCTCTTTGGATGTTCTTAATGTCAGTCATTTACCCTTAAAGATTGCGTAAAAATTAATATCAGTAAAGTTAGAAATACTAATATATTTTTTTACTAAAAAAGTTCACTATCAGTGTAATAATTTAGTATTTTTACGTAAGTAAAAGTTCTGCAAATAGGTAGCTGTTAGTTCGTCAAGGTGCAGCTATACAAACGAAGCCTGCGGAAGCCGGTATTGCATCTGTGCAGGCTTGGTATAGTATAGGAATCCGGTTTGATGATTGAAAAAATCTAAGTACACGTAGGGTGTGCGATCGGCGAGAGTACGGCACCAAAAACATAGAATGGTGCGTTAGCCTTTGGCGTAACGCAACGGCAATAAAGGGGGAGGAAAATCCACACCCCTTTTTGCCTCCC
>NZ_JACAEU010000075.1:0-14398 GCF_013388695.1 Fischerella sp. | reverse complement strand
GGCAGAATCCAAAAATAAGTTTCCCCAGTTTGTGGATGTACAAAACCATACAACCATAGCCATTGATAGCGCCAATGTACATTCGCTATTGGCTGCTGCCCACGGGCTACCCAAACTCGCCGAGTGTGAAAAGTTACGCTTTCTCAACTACCTTGGGTAAGATATTGTGCTTCTTAGCCGTGGTTACAAAGTACTCGCACAGTGCCAGCAAATTTGGTTAAACCGCGACATAATTGGTTCTTATTTTATTGTAAAAAATGCTTCCTTCAACAAAAGCTCGTCTCAAGCTTCTTTGTTGCCAATATATGTAACTTATTTCACTTAATTTTTCAACATCACTTCAGGTAAGTGTATCGGAGTACTTATTGCAAATACCACATTGTGAAAAAGATTATTAATATCTAAATAGTTGAAATATTTATCTTGTATGCTAGCTTGAGCTAAGCAATACCCTATTACTCTTGGAAATTGGCAATTGGCAGCTGACACTGAAAAAGTGTTATAAATATAACTTAAAATAAAGTTTAATCTTCAAATTAATACTTTAAGTATATTTACTTCTTTTAAGTATTTTTATGGTTAAATCAACTTTGTTGGAAACTCAATAACATCAATGAGCTTTTTAGGCAAGCACATATGCCATTTGATCGATTTAAATACCAAATCTTGTTAGGTTTTCATAATAAAATTTCTAAACAATCAAAAAAAGTGTTACCAAGCCAAAATCCGCTTTTTAGAACGGTTTTGGACTTGAAATTCTAATTTGATTTAGATAATGCTACCAATACTTACGCTAAAACCCTGATCCCCAAATTCAGAGGTTCATGTTAGTCTGTTGCAGTTATTAGCAAAAAGTGAAAGCGGAACGAGTTCGATTGTTGCGGGAAGCCACTCTCAGCAGTGCAACACCTACAAAATCACCAAATCTCTGTTCTACAGTTGCTTTAATAATCGGACGCATGAATCAAAAACATTTGTGGACTGTTGTCGCTGTGTGTAGCACAGTTTTGGGGATGCCCTTAGTTGGACGTGCAGAAACAACTAAGAAAACTGCTCCAACTTCTCTATCTGCATCTTCAGCTGATGTAGTTAAAGTAGGAGAATACCAATCCCCAACAGCGAACCCTGCCTCTAATGCTGCTGCGATCGCAAAGATTCAAACACATGAAGTGACAGGACGTCCAGCGGCAACGCTCTATCTGCGCGATATCCCTGTTCTCAGCTTTTTGGGTCAGAAGTCAGTTACCAGCGAAGAAACTAAAGTTGGTGAAATTGACAGTGCGGGCAAGACAAGCGCTAATCAGGCCAATCAGGGTAGCTTTGCTAAAGACGATCCAGTTCAAAGGGCTAGCAAAGTAGCAGCAAAGATCAACCAGCTAGCCTTGGATAAAGTAGACGCCAGCAAGATTATTGTGAGTTGGAAAGCAGGAGGCGCATCTACAACCTCCAATCAAGACCAGAACAAAAGCATAGCTGGTCAGCAAAAGTCTGGCGATCGCTTCATCATCAAAGTCAATAGCGAAGAACTTGTCGAAATCAATGATGACACGCGGCTAGCGGATACAACTAACGATCCGGCACAAGACGCGTTACAGGCAACCAACCGCCTACGCAGACTTATAGGCAACGCATCTCCCCTAAACGAAATAGCTAACTTACCAGTACGTTCGTCAGCCTCACTACCAAAGTTGCCGCAGCAGATTGCTGGGCGAGTGCGAGACACCATCAAGGGAGTAGCTTCTTACTACGGCTATGATTTTTCCGGCAATCGTACCGCGGCTGGTGAGAGGTTTAATCCAGAAGGAATGACAGCGGCCCATCGCAGCTTGCCCTTTGGTACACGAGTACGTGTCACCAACACCCGCAATGGCCGTTCCGTTGTTGTACGAATTAATGACAGAGGCCCATTCATTCGCGGTCGAGTTATTGACCTTTCCACAGGTGCAGCACGAATTCTGGGAATGATGGGTAGCGGCATAGCACCAGTGAAAATAGAAGTCCTGGGAAGGTAAAGATATTGGTTAGTGGTTGGTGGTTAGTGGTTGGTGGTTAGTGGTTAGTAGGGGCGGGTTTAGCCACAAATTTATAGGCTTCAATCACAAAAGATCTATCAAAACCCGCCCGTACATTGGTTGGTTATTTCCAATGCCCAATGCCCGATGCCCACTCTCCCACTCCCCGATTTCCCCAACCCGATTCCCCATTACCCCAGTCACTACTCTCTTGCCTCCTTTTCAGATATAAACTAACGGGGAGAGCAAAGGAAAGACTAGGGGTATTTTTGTGCGCCTGTTGACAACAATTGCAGCTCTAAGCTGCTACTTAGCTAAACGCCGCTCGTCAGAAAACATGCTTTTGGAGCAAGAGCGGCCATCAGAATTTGAAGTAACTGGCATATCCTTGACAGCAGTCGGTCTTGTTCCCACAATGGGAGCCTTACATCAGGGTCATTTAAGCTTGATTCAACGGGCGCGACAAGAAAATGCTACGGTAATTGTCAGTATTTTCGTCAATCCTCTGCAATTTGGCCCGAACGAGGATTATCATCGTTATCCCCGCACCTTAGATCAAGACCGACAACTGTGCGAACAAGCTGGAGTAGATGCGATTTTTGTACCAACTCCGGAAGAGATGGGAGTTGACCTGAAGAATATACAAGACTCAAAAGTTACACAAGTCATCCCACCATCTGCTACGATCTCAGGCTTGTGTGGTCGTTCTCGACCAGGTCACTTTCAAGGAGTGGCTACGATCGTGACCAAGCTTTTCAACTTGGTACAGCCTGACCGAGCCTATTTTGGTCAAAAAGATGGTCAGCAACTGGCAATTATCAGACGGCTAGTAGCTGATTTGAATTTCTCGATTGAGATTGTTGCTTGCCCAACTGTGCGGGAACCATCTGGTTTAGCCATGAGTTCTCGCAACAAATATTTGACTGCTACAGAAAAGCAGCAAGCAGCAGTGTTGTATCGCGGTTTGCGGCAAGCTCAAGCAGCTTTTCGCGCCGGAGAACGCAATACGAGCAAGCTAATAGCAATAGTGCAGCAAGAAATAGCAATGGTCAGTTCTGTATCTGTGGAATATATTGAATTGGTTGAACCGACTACGTTAATACCTTTAAAAACAGTTCAGGAGGAAGGAATGCTCGCGATCGCTGCTCGTCTTGGTTCTACACGTTTAATTGACAACACGATTCTGCGCGATCGCCAACCAATCATCGCCATTGATGGACCCGCCGGAGCTGGAAAATCTACGGTTGCCCGCCAAGTAGCGGCAAAATTGGGTCTAGTATATTTGGATACAGGAGCGATGTACCGTGCTGTTACCTGGTTGGTGCTGCACGAGGGAATTGCTATTGATGATGAGTGTGCGATCGCTGAATTAGTTAGCAGGTGTGTAATCGAACTGGCTCCCGGGCAGGATTTACAATCTCCGGTGCAGGTTTGGATTAACGGTCATAATGTTACCCAGGTAATTCGCTCAACAGAAGTAACATCGAAAGTCTCAGCCATAGCTGCACAAAGCGCTGTGCGTCAAGCACTGGTAAAACAACAGCAAAGCTGGGGCAAAAAAGGTGGTTTAGTCGCGGAAGGACGGGATATTGGTTCCCACGTTTTCCCCGATGCAGAAGTGAAAATCTTTTTAACCGCCTCTGTGAAAGAACGCGCGCGTCGCCGCCTGCAAGACTTTCAAAAACAAGGTCAAAGCGAAGTATCTTTGGAACAGTTAGAGAAAGATATAGCTGAACGGGACTGGAAAGATAGCACTCGCAAAGTTTCGCCTTTAAAGAAAGCACCTGATGCTGTTGAAATTAGTACTGATGGTCTATCGGTAACTGAAGTGACAGAAAAAATAGCGGACTATTATCAGCAACGGTTATCTCAATTTTAAGCAAGCAGCGGGTTAGAAGTAATGCGATCGACTCAGTTATCAAGAATATTGGCGATCGCGCCCCCATTCAAGCTATTATCCTGAATTTTTGGTTTCTACGCTCTTTGTTGAGTAAACCTTAACTTGTCGAAATTTTAAGAATTGACAAAATCTTAGAGTCAAATGGTTAATTTATTTGTAGCGAGAGCAGCACGGCAGAAATAACCAGAATGTGAGAGTATGGACAAAAATGTAGATTTTATAAGCATTATAATCTTCTGTTTCTTGCCTTGTTGTACTAGAGACTCTTGTACAAACTCGCTATCCTAGAGGAAGAGCAAGACGATACTTAACAAATGAGCTTTAGAACCTTTCAGTTAAGTCTGTATCATCTCCGCCCTTGGCTGACCCTCATAGTAATTGTGTGGTTGCTAGGCTCATTGGGCTTAGGCTGGTTAGTAAATTCATTGCTGATTATTTTTGGGCTACTTTTACTCGCACCGATTGTGGCATTTTTTGGCTTCCGTTGGTGGCTACAACGTAACTTAGTTAGCGATCGCTGTCCCGTCTGTGAATACGAATTTACAGGTTTAAATCAAACCCAGTTGCAGTGTCCTAACTGTGGAGAGGCTTTGTTAGTGCAACAGGGTCGTTTTCAGCGCTTCACACCTGAAGGCACAATTGATGTAACAGCAGTTGAAGTACCAGCTAAATCACTGGAAGATTAGTCAATAGTCATTAGTCATTAGTCATTTGTCCTTTGTCTTTACTAATGACTCTTGACTAATGACGTACTTACGTACTACACCCATTACTTTGTCGGCTGATAGGGGTGCAGCGATAGAATCTGTTGAACCTACAACTTTGGCTCGAACTCGATCTAAAGAGCGATCGCTGTCCGTTAAAATAATTATTGGCGTATTAGCAAACAAAGAAATACGTCTTAACTGAGCGCAAATTTCGTACCCACTGGCGACTGGTAAAACCAAATCTAAAAAAATCAGGTCTGGCTTATGCTCAATTAAAATTGGTAAGGGATGAACAGCATCTTGGATCTTAATTAGTCTCAACCCATTATGAATAATAATTTCCTCTAGCATTTCGCTCACCTGAGGGCGATCGTTCACACAGGCGATCAGCGGAATAGTTGGTGTTTTTGGTTTGGTGGCGCTATGGTTATCCTTAACTTCAATTACTCGTAAAGGTAAGTCAGGAACTTCCACCAGTTCAATAATTCCTTGAAAGATATAGGGAAGCAAAGAACGGGAAACTGACAACACACTCTGCTTCATTTTCACGGCTAAGTCCAGTAGAGTATACTTGCCGTTGATTAAAGTTACAAAATTTTTGTAGACACCTGAACTTACTTGTTGCTGGAGCTGTTCTGCTCTGTGCACTGTTGGTGCTAAGTTAGGAGAAAGATTTGCTAAACCAGCTTCCAACCAATTTTTCCATGATTCCTCCATGAGTTTGAAAAATTTATCGGCGCTCATCAAGTTCGTTGATGCTGGCAAAATGATTTCTTGGTTGCGATCGCTATTTACCGAAGAAAAATTTGCCTGTTGAACGAGATCAAATAATAATTCTGCGATCGTGTTTTCCACAACAGCATTCATTTGTTCGCGCTTAATTTTCTGTTGAGCGTACAAATATTCTAGAAGGCGATAATCCCAGTAATCTATGGATACGTCTTGAGAGCACAACTGCATATTATCAAGGTCAATTTCAGGGCAATATTGAGCCATCTGTCTACGCCAGCGCCGGAAGGGATGAGTTCCTCCTGTTGCCCAAATTATTTGTCCTGATTGATAATAAAAATTCCACTTATATCCCTTGGTACTTTTAATAAGTAACTTGCCACTGTATTGTAATTCAGTACAATCTTTAAATTCGTTTATTAATTTATCTGCTACCATCGGTTGCGGATGGCTCATACTTTTTTCCTTTTATTAATAAGTCATCCTGTTGCGGACTAGAATAGGTAGAAATTAGTCAGCAAATATATTTTCGGAGTGTAAATAAATTCCAGCAAACTATCTAAATAGCTGCTTCTTCTTCAGACTCTATATTCCTAGCTATGTTTAAATCACCAAGTGTGATTGCTATATTCCAAAATGGAGATGCACCCAGAATTTATATATCATGTTATACTATTATAACCAGGAAAAAATCAGTGTAAATCCTGATTTTGTGTGGCAATAAACCTGGATTTGTTAGGTTTGATTAATCAGAGTATTCTGCAAAATTAGCTATCAAAATATAGTGAGGTAAATTGTTAGTAATTAGTAGTTAGCGGGTAGTGGTGATGAATAACTAACAACTAACAACTAACAACTAACAACACACTTCTATGATTAGCTGGGGTTTTTATGACTGGCAACTGCTACTCTCAGATTACCTTGGTATTCTGAGAGCAGTTTTAAGCCTTGTTCCCTGTCTAAACCAGTCCAATGCATTAACAGCGCCAACTTTACCCAGTTGCCGCTACGTTCTAGCAATAATCCCGATGCTTCGCGACTTAAACTTGTGAGGTCTTGCAAAATTCGCAAAGCCCGATCGCGTAATTTGTTATTAGTCACCGCTACATCTACCATGCGATTTCCATAGACTTTGCCCAAGCGTACCATCACACCGGTAGAAAGGATATTTAAAGCTAGCTTAGTTGCTGTGCCTGCTTTCAGGCGAGTGGAACCAGCTAGTACCTCTGGCCCTGTCAGCAAGCGAATATCAATATCCGCTTCCACACTCACTTGTTCGGCAGGTACACAGGCAATAAAAATAGTAGTAGCCCCCCGTTGACGGGCAGCATTAATGGCTCCATGAACAAAAGGTGTTGTACCGCCAGCGGTAATCCCGACTACTACATCTAATTGTGTTATTTGTCGTTGTGCGATCGCCGCTTCTCCATCTTGGAAACGGTCTTCTAAATCTTCAGAACTGCGTACTAATGCGCCAGCACCGCCAGCAATGATTCCCTGTACTAGTTCCGGAGGCGTACAAAAAGTCGGCGGACACTCAGCAGCGTCTAACACCCCTAACCTCCCACTCGTTCCCGCACCGACATAAAACAGACGTCCTCCGTGGCGCAAAGACTCTGCTGTGCGTTCAATTGCTTGAGCCAATTGCATTTTAGCAGCAGCAACAGCAGCCACTGCTTTTTCATCTTCGCGATTAAAAATTTCCACCAATTCTAAAGAACTGAGTTGGTCTAAATTCTGGCTATTTGGGTTAACCTGCTCTGTAAGAAGATGCCCACGCTCCTGCAAATTTGTCATTTTTCTTTGTCCTTTGTCATTTTCCTTCGTCCTTGCTCATTTGTCCTTTGTCATTTATCATTTGTTGGTTGTTTGTTAGTTGTTGGTTGTTCACCACTAACTACTAACTAATAACCAATAACCAATAACCAATAACCAATAACCAATAACTAATGACTAATGACTCATCACAACAATCCTTCTAATCTGCGGCGAATGCTGTCTAGTTCGGAATCAGACAATTCCGGTTCCTCTTGTTGTGATTCTTGATTATCAGGTAGAGCGTCCTCTTCAGTCTCCTGTATTTCTGCATCTGGTTTCCAATCGGTTTCTTCCACATTGATTTCTGGGGGAACCGCTAAACCACTGTTTTCGGAGATGATTTCCCAATCATAGTCAGCACTCAGGCAAAATTCTTTGATTTCCTCAGAATCTATCGCCTCGACTGTGGGTATGGGAAAATCTTGAGCTTCTAACATCAAAGCAAAGCGGGTAGCATCGTCTTCTGACTCGAACATCAGAATTTTATTGCGATCGCCCACTCGGACTGTGTGAATTCCCTCATTGTCTGTGCCGGCATTAAAAAGTAATACAAAAACACGCATGGGTGTAATCATCTTTTCTATCTTTGGGATCTATTTTTAATTAAAGTTCTAGCTTGTGTCCAAAGGAAAAAAGAAAGAAGGGTTTAGATAGCCAATTAAAATTCCCCTAACCGTCAAACTATGTAGGTTAGGGGATATAAAAAATGGGGCGTTCTGAATCAAAGTATGAATCCAAATGTAGAGACGCGAAATTTCGCGTCTCTACAGGGGTTTTAGCAGAACGCAAAATCATTTTCATACATGAAATCAGCAACGCCAAAAATGGCTACTTAGCATTAGCTCTGAAGCTATGAGCACAAACAATTTAAAATTTCTGTCCTGCAATAATCGATCGCACTTCGCCGTTACGGCGGATGATTGCTTCTCCGTTGGCGACATCTACTAGTGTCCAGCCACTAGCACCAATGCTTTCACCAATATCAACGCGGCGACTCACACCGTTGATTTGAAATAAAGCAGCGGATTTGTTTCCTAACTCTAACAATCCTTCTAGGGTATGAGAGGGAGCAGGAGCAGATGAAACAGATGCCACTTGTTGTTTAGGTGGCGCTGGCTCTGGTTGTGGTGCTGTAGCTGTGGGTAGTTTGGGAGGCGCTAACAGGGTAGGAAGAGACGGTATGGCTGGCTTGGGTGCTTGCTGCACAGCGATTGGCGCTGTTTTCACTTCTACAGGCTTTAGGTGCGATCGCACGGCTGCAAACAAATCCGCAGGTTTACTTGGTTTAGTCACAGTATTGTGTGAAGATTTTACATTAGATTCGGGTTTATTTGCATTTGCTGCTGTTTTGCTAACAGTGGATGGCAGTGGTGGTAAATTTGTAGCAATGCCACCAACAGCTGGAGGCACGTAGCGCATTGGCAAAGGTGCTTGATAAACAGGAATGTAAATTCGCTCTACCATGCTGGTGGAGTGCTTAGGGGCGGGAGTTGTATTGTTAGCTGCTAAAACAGGTGGTAGATTAGCATTACCAGTAGGTTGGTCGTTCTTCACATAGGCAAGGGCTGTACGGTTAGTTGTTAACCCTGGTGTCAGTGCAACATTGCTACCTTTGAGATTGTGTTTTGCGGCTTGAGCGTCTATAACGGCGAGCGCTCCCAGCATATAATTAGCTAAATCTGCCTCTACTTCTGCTTTTGTCGGCAACTGCGGCTGCAACTGCGGCTGTGGTACTTCCAAAGCTTGCTGGAGAGATTGCGATACCAGACGGTTGAGCAAACCAGAGTTGAGCATCCACGCCATGCCAGCGATCGCCAATCCCAAGGTTGTTCCCATACTCAGCATTTGGCTAAACCAGTGCCGCGATTTTGGACGCACTTTCTTGACTATTTTGCTGACACGAGGAGCATTCACTACAACCGCGTTGGGGTTGTTCCGATAATGCGACACTGTTTGTATGTTTCCCAAGGGTGTGTCTGGCAAAACAATATGCGGCATTCTTACTGTTTGCAGATGAGTATATGCTTGTTGCACCGTTTGCGAAGGTAGATTTGTACCACCATCCAGAATTGAGTCTATCTCGGCAAACAGGTCATCCATAAAGCCATCAGCATAGGTTTCTATCGTCCAAGGTTCGCTGGCGATTAATTCCTCCGATGGATCTGGAATAATGAGATTGGTGCTGGCTTCTTGAGACATAGCGATTTTCAGTTTTGGCTTTGTCGGGGGGCAACCGATGAATTGTTACCCCTGTTTATGCGGATTTTGGATTAAAAATCTATAGTCCCGTCTGAGGTAGACGGGTTGATGATTTCTTCGGTATTAAATTCGACTGCGATCGGCAAACGGTTAATGATGCTCAGTATGTACTGGTGTCATCAATCATACTAACTTATTCCCGATATACCCTACTACTATACTCCCGCTTCATAAAGTTTGGTTGGACATTAAGGCTGAAAAATCAGTTTCTGTCCTGGTTTTACGCAATTCTAGATAGATCAGTAGAGCATTTACATCGGCTGGGTTAACACCACCAATACGTGCTGCTTGACCGATAGTAAGCGGTTTTACCTTAGCGAGTTTCTCTCGCGCTTCTTTAGAAAGAGTATCAATCGATGCGTAATCCAAATCCGCAGGTAACTGACGGTTAGCCTGACGAGCAATTTGCTCAATTTGATTTTGCTGTCTGGCAAGATAACCAGAGTACTTAATGTCAATTTCTGCGCCTTCTGTTTCAGCACGGTTAAGCTGGGAATTTCCCAGTCCGTACCTATTGAGGTCTACATAATGAAATCCCGGACGCCGCAATAAGTCAGCAAGGGTAATCGAACCTTTGATGGCTTGTCCTGTAGCTTGGGCGATCGCTTTGCCAATCTCATCATGTTCTTTCACCCGCGTGGCGTGCAGCCGTTCTTTTTCTGCTGCGATATTTGCCTGCTTGCGGGTAAATAACTCCCAACGGCGATCGCTAATCAAGCCAATTTCTCGTCCCAAGGGCGTCAAACGCTGATCGGCATTATCAGAACGCAAGATTAAGCGATACTCCGACCTGCTAGTCAGCATTCTATAAGGTTCGCGCAAGTCTTTCGTACACAGATCGTCAACCAGCGTACCGATATAACTTTCCTCACGCGGGAAAACGATCGCAGATTGACCGCGTACAAACCGCGCCGCGTTAATTCCCGCTACAATGCCTTGGGCTGCGGCTTCTTCGTAACCAGTTGTACCGTTAATTTGTCCTGCACAGAACAGCCCTTCTATTTTCTTTGTCATCAGTGTGGGATAACACTGGTTCGCAGGTAAATAATCGTACTCTACTGCATAGGCCGGACGCAGCATAATACACTTTTCCAAACCGGGGAGACTCCGCAACATTTGTAGCTGCAAGTTTTCTGGCAACCCCGTCGAAAAACCTTGAATGTAAAGTTCCGGTATATCCCTGCCTTCCGGTTCGATAAAGATTTGGTGGCTTTCTTTATCAGCAAAGCGGACAATCTTATCTTCAATACTGGGACAGTAACGCGGCCCTTTGGCTTCTACCCAGCCGCCATACACCGGTGAAAGGTGCAAATTTTCTCGAATCAGGCGATGAGTTTCGGCTGTGGTTCGGGTCATATAGCAGGGCATTTGTTCCCTTTCTACCCACACTTCAGGGTCGAAGCTAAACCAGCGGACGTCTGCATCTCCTGGCTGGAGTTCCATTTTGCTGTAGTCTGCGGATCTCTTATCTACCCGTGCGGGAGTACCCGTCTTCAAGCGGCTTGTTTCAAAGCCCATACGTTGCAGTGTTTCTGTTAAGCCCTCAGCAGCAAATTCACCAGCACGTCCTGCTGGCATCGACTTGTTACCAACCCAGATTCGTCCTCCCAAAAATGTGCCAGTGGTGAGGATGACCGCTTTGCACTCGAATGCTACACCAAAGTAAGTCTGCACGCCAACAATTTCATCGTTAGCGCCCAGCACCAAATCCGTAACCATTCCTTCGCGAACAATCAAATTGTCTTGGTTCTCAACAATAGCTTTCATCACCGCCGCGTATTCCCGCTTGTCAGTCTGGGCGCGTAATGCCCAAACCGCAGGGCCCCGTGAAGAGTTGAGAATCCGCTTTTGCAGATAGGTACGGTCTGCCATCTTACCTATTTCTCCGCCCAGTGCATCCACCTCATGGGTCAACTGAGATTTGGCAGGGCCACCCACCGCTGGGTTGCAGGGTTGCCAAGCAATTTTATCCAAGTTCAGCGTCAACAAAAGAGTACGACAACCGAGGCGTGCGGTAGCAAGGGCTGCTTCACAACCGGAGTGACCTGCACCGACGACGATGACATCAAAAGTGTCTTGGAATTCTACGGAATTGTGCATGGTCATGATTAAGGAACACTAAGCTCAGAGATACTATCAATTTTAACCGATACATATGTTTTCATGGTCGTAGATTATATGATAAAGATGTGCATCAACTTTCAACTTTTATTTATTCATCAAAATAATTTGTAGCTGTTGTTTGGCATTGAGCAAAAAATGTCTACTTCAGCTTATTTGAGCTATTTCATTGTTTTCTCGGTTGAATATTTTTCAATTGAAATGGCAATAAAAATATAGCTATTGTTTTCAGGGTGCTGCTTTATGAAAGTAATTTTTAAAAGGACGATTTTTTTAACAATTATCGCCTTGATTGTTTTTACCTTAGTGACTAGTAGCGGAACTAGACACCACATCTTGAGTCAATCTAACCAAAACTCAGATAATTGCGTTATTGTTGATTCATTAGGCGATCGCAAACAATCATCTCAAAGATGTACAAATATACCTAAAAATATCACGAGTTCTACTACATATTTTAATTCTGAACGAAAATTGACGGGCAAGCTACGTTTTTTGGCAGCGATTACAGATAAGTTACTAACTATCCCTCAATCTGGTACTTATGAATATACTTTATTGCGTGCCTATGGTGCTGCTTTTGTAAATCAAGACCCAGAAATAAAACTGCCAACAAAAGTGATTTTGAATAACGAACAAGAAACACAAGATTTTCAAGCTACCTTGACGATGGCTAAAGTAAATGATAGCTACGACTGTTATTTACAAAAAGCGGCAGCCGATGCTTTAAATAGAGCAAAAGCACAAGTAATAATCCCTTTAAAATCTGGTTATGGTGATAGTGACTGTACTCGTAGTTTTACCACAACTGTCAGGTTTTGGAGAAAATACGCTAACGATAAAACTTTGGCGAGAGTACGACAGGGTGAAGAAACAAAAATTCTTGGTACAGTCGCACCTCCTGGTAGTTCACAACATCTTTGGGGAATAGCAATTGATTTAAGAGTATCAAATGAAGTGCAAAAACAGGCTTTAAATCGAAATGGTTGGTTTCGGACAGTAGAAAATGATATACCCCATTGGACTTATGTCGGTTATCCACCAGAGAAATTGAGTGAATTTGGGTTTAAAAATAAAGTGGTTAGTGGGGTTAGCTATTGGCTGACTCCTTTGTAAACAGACTTCAGCAGTATAGAAAAATTCCAATCTACAGGTAGAGGACTGTTAAGTATGTGAATTATTTATCATAAAAGTAAAATAAAGTGTACTATAGCAATTCTATGTGAGTTGTGAACATGGTTTTTTTTTAAACGAACCACAAAGTACACATAGACGCGCTAGCGGCTTCCCGCAGGGTAGGACACAAAGTTAAATATAACAAACAGATGGAAGAGTAAATTAAAAATTAGCTAAAAACAGGCTTAAATTAGCGTTGACAATTGAGATATAAGATTTTGGGTCATCATGATTGCTCGTTTTCCTAATAAATTTCGTAAAACCCTTTCTTTAGTTCTTGGTTTGGGAACTGCTGCTAGTGTAGGATTATCTGCTCCCGCGCCAGCAAGTGCGATTCCATTTCAGGATTTAATTGTTCCTGGAATTCAGTATTTCCAACTTTCTAATCTTTCAACTAAGCAAAAAGCTGCATTGGGTGGCGACATCCACCAACAAGTAAGAAGAAATTACAGGCTCGGTACTAATGCGTATGTTAACAAGGTAGGTCAACGATTAGTTCGAGCTAGTGACTGTTCCCAAACTCCTTTTAAATTTTATGTAGTTCAAAACTCAAGCATTAATGCCTTTGCCACCACGGGTGGCTATGTCTATGTCCACACTGGGTTGTTACAAGCAGTGGATAACGAAGACCAGTTGGCATCGGTTTTGGCGCATGAAATTGCTCACATTTGTAATGACGACTTAATCAACAAACTGAAACAAGCACAACTAGCTCAAGGGGCGGCTTCGCTTGCTGGCTTAGATAGAAGCAATTTGGCGGCTTTAGCTTATAAGGTAGCTATAGACTTACCAAATAGCCGTGACGCTGAATTTGATGCCGATGCTAAAGGATTGCAGTATATGCAACGGGCGGGTTACGATGCGAATGCTATGCCAGCATTTCTAAGGAAATTAGTGAATCGTTCTTCTAGACCGACGTTTTTGAGTACTCACCCAAATGCAAAAGAGCGAATCGCTGTTTTAGAAAAGAAAATCGCTGCTGGTGAGTAGACTTGTTGTAGAAGTAGGATTAACTCAAAAGTTGCATCTGGGAGAGCCAGAGGCTCTCATTCTCGTTACCAAGTTGAACCTGGTAACAAGGGTGGCTTGTCTGGGGACTGTTGCTACCCCTGTCAAGGTGTGAGTCTTGAAAATGGATTTTTCTTGGTGTCTATGTGTCTTGGTGAGTCCAGCCCCCGTCTTGGCTTCTGCCGAGATGGGGGACTGGCGAACCCGGAGGGTGGTGAAAAAAGAATGATTGAAACACTAAGACACTAAGACACAAAGAGGAAAATCCCCGATCCCTACTTTCAAGCTAGATGCGATCGCCTCCGCAATAATCAGGAGTCGCCAGTTTCCCATTACACATCCAGCCGATTTTGTTCGCTAATTTTGAACTTCGCCACAGTTGCTTGCAATTCCTGAGAAATTCTGACTGTTTGTTGCAATGACTGAGAAATTTGACGTGAGGAGCTACTGGTACTTTCTGACACTTGAGATATTTCTGCAATTAACTTAGTGACTGCTTGTGATGTTTCTACTTGAGATACAGTCGCCTGAGAAATTGACTGCACTAACTCATCAATTTGGCGAGAAACACTCAGAATCTGGTTGAGAGAGATTTTGGCATTTTCTACAATGCGAGAGCCTTCCACTACCTGGATAGTTCCCAGTTCCATTGCTTTGTCAACTTCAGC